>NZ_CAJCKD010000032.1:0-41191 GCF_903970855.1 Curtobacterium sp. ME12 | reverse complement strand
GTCGGCATCCTCGACCACCGGCAGCGCGGGGTGGACCTCCGGCACTGCGGCATCTGCACGCCCGGCATCCGGCACGCGTTGCCCGTGCTGGCCGAGTTCGTCTCGACCGCCGGGCTGATCCCGTACGACGTCGCCGCGCGCCGGGGCGAGCTCAAGTACGTCCTGGTCACCGAGTCGCCCGACGGCGAGCTGATGATCCGGTTCGTGCTGCGTTCCGAGGGGCAGCTCCCGCGGCTCCGCCAGCACCTCGACGCCCTGCGTGCCGCACTGCCGAACGCGGTCGTGGTGACCGTCAACCTGCTGCCCGAGCACAAGGCCGTCACCGAAGGTGACCGCGAGGTCGTGCTGACCGAGCAGGAGACCCTGCCGATGCGGCTCGGCGGGATCACGATGCACCTGCGGCCGCAGAGCTTCTTCCAGACGAACACCGGCGTCGCGACCGAGCTGTACGCGCAGGCCTCGGCGTGGATCGACGAGCTCGACCCGGCATCGATGTGGGACCTGTACTGCGGCGTCGGCGGGTTCGCACTCCACGCTGCCCGTCCCGGCCGCGTGGTGACCGGCATCGAGACGAGCGCCGAGGCGATCCGTTCCGCGAAGCAGTCCGCTCGTGAGGCCGGCCTCGAAGGCCTCCGGTTCGCCGCAGACGACGCGACCGAGCACGCCGTCCGCGCCCGTCCGGACGCGGTGCCCGAGCTCGTCGTCGTGAACCCTCCGCGTCGCGGCATCGGAGAGCGCTTGTCGACCTGGCTCGAGGAGTCGGATGTCCAGCACGTCGTCTACTCGAGCTGCAACCCGGTGACCCTGGCGAAGGACCTCGCGCGCATGCCGTCGTTCCGACTGCGTCGCGCCCGGGTGCTCGACATGTTCCCGCAGACCGGCCATCTCGAGGCCGTGACCCTGTTGTCGCGGACGTGATCCGGGCCTCCCGGTCGTCATTGCCAGGGAATTGCCAAGGACGCGTACCCGGGTACGGCTCGATCACCATGGCCATGGGGATCGAGCCGTTCAGGTTCCGGGGAGGGGTACATAGCATGCACGGGTAGAACCGTTTGTCTCGGTTTGATAACAGTCAAGAGTTTCCTATGGTTGCCGACCGAGGTGCCGCCGGCCCGATGACCACTGCCCCCGGTGGCGCACCCCCACAACTGACCGCGATCGGTCGGGGTGGGCAGTGGATCCCGCAGCAGATGCGGCTCGTGACCCCGGTGGAGCAATCACATGAAGAAGCTTTCCCGTACCCGCACCATCGTCGGCGGCCTGGCGTTCGCCGGCATCGCCGCGACCGGTGTCGGCCTCGCGGCAACCCCCGCGAACGCAGCGTCCGGTTCGACCTGGGACGCCCTCGCGCAGTGCGAGTCCGGCGGCAACTGGGCCATCAACACCGGCAACGGCTACTACGGCGGCCTGCAGTTCAACCTCGGTACCTGGCAGGCGAACGGTGGCGCGGGCAACCCCGCCGCCGCCAGCCGCGAGGCCCAGATCGCCGTCGCCGAACGTGTCCTCGCCTCGCAGGGTTGGGGCGCATGGCCCGCCTGCTCGGCCCAGCTCGGGCTGAGCGGCACCAGCGGTGCAGCCCCCGCCGCGGCGGCTCCGGCCCCCGCACCGGCTCCGGCGCCCGCACAGCAGGCCGCCCCGCAGCCTGCTGCTCCGGCGCCCGCCGAGCAGGCCGCCCCGCAGCCGGCCGCGCCGAGCACGACCGAGTCGACGCCCGCCCCGGCAGCGACGACGCCGAGCAAGCCGGCCCCGGTGAAGACGAGCGGCAAGACGTACACGATCGCCTCGGGTGACACGCTCGACACGATCTCGACGAAGCTCGGGATCGAGGGTGGCTGGAAGCAGCTCTGGGCCGCGAACACGTCGACCATCGACGACGCGAACCTGATCTACGCCGGCCAGGAGCTCCAGCTCCCCGCCTGATCTCTCCGCAGACCGAACACGACGACGCCCCACGACCCCGAGTCGTGGGGCGTCGTCGTGCGTGCCGGGCTACTGCGGGTCGTCGGCGAGCCAGCCGGCGACGTCGTCGGACCGGAGCGCCTGGGACAGGGACCCGACCGCGAGCTGGTTCAGCGTCACGACCGACTGCCCGTCCGGTGACGTCCCGGAACCCGCCGTCGGTACCGTGAAGGTCACGAGGTCATCGGCCCGGACCGCGCGGAGCGACCACCCGAGTTCGGCCATCCGAGTGAACGTGAACCCGGCGTCGACCGACAGGTGTGCGCTCGTCGCAGCGACGAAGTCCTGGATGCGCCCGGGGTTGGTGACGGTGCCGCGGGACAGCAGTCCGTCCACGACGCCGCGCATGAACGCCTGCTGGTTGCGGACCCGGGTGTGGTCGGCGTCGGCGAAGGCGTGGCGCTCCCGCACGAAGGCGAGTGCCTCGGCGCCGTCGAGCCGGTTCGTCCCCGCCACGAAGTCGTGGTGGGTGGTCGAGAAGGCCTGCGGGGACGTCACGGTCACGCCGCCGAGGGCATCGGTCACGTCCTCGAACCCGGTGAAGTCGATCTCGGCGACGTGGTCGACCCGGACGTCCAGGAGATGCTCGACGGTCTGCACCGTGAGGGGTACCCCGCCCCAGGCGTACGCGGCGTTCATCTTGGCGCGCCCGTGCCCGGGGACCTCGACCCAGGAGTCCCGCATGATCGACATCAGGTAGACGTGCTGACGATCGGCGGGCACGTGCGCCAGCATCAGGGTGTCCGAACGCCCGCCCGCCGCCGCGGGTCCACCGTCGGGGTTGCCCTGCGCCCGGGAGTCGGAACCGATGAGCAGGACGTTCTCGCCCGCCGTCGGCGTCGGCCGGGTACCGCTCGGGAATGGGTTGCTGATGGTCTCACGTCCGGCGTCGAAGCTCCGAGCGAGACCGCCGACGAACGCACTCGCGACGACGGCGACGACCAGGGCGACGCCGACGAGCGAGCCGAGCGTCGCGATCAGCGCGACCAGGAACGGCCGCCGTCGCCGTCTGCTGCCGGCGGCGGCGTGCTGAGCGTGTGCAACGGCCGCGCGGGCGGCTCGGCGTTCGGACATTCGGGGCTCCTGTGGTCAGGTCGGCACGAACCGACCACGGGATACTACCGCATGTGGTATTTCAACGACAATGTTTCAATCAGTCGCTGGCTTGGCGAGTAGCTCGCCCAGCGCCGACCGGAGTGCGGGGTCCTCCGGCAGGACCTCGCGCTCGATGTGCCGCGCGGTCTCCCAGGCGGACCGGCCGGCGGCCGTCACGCTCACGATGCGGCGCCGACGATCGGCGGGGTGCGGAGCGCGCTCGACCAGGCCGTCCCGCTCCATCCGCTCGAGCGTGCGGGACATCGTCTGCGGCTGGACCCGGGCCGTGCGGGCGATGGTGTCGGCGCCGGTCGGACCGGTCCGGATCAGGATGTCGATCGCGACGACCGCGGCGTGCGAGAGCCCGATGGCGCGGAGGCGTTCGTCCCAGTCCCGCTCGACGGACCGTGCAGCCGCGGACAGCAGGCGCCCGAGGGGCCACTGCTCGCTCGTGTCCTGCATGCCGTGATTCTATGGTCGCCGAGCGCCCTCGACGGTCAAGTAGTCAGCATGCTGACGATCGGTGTACGCTCACCGACGTGTCCCGCTCCCTCCGCATCGTCCTCCCCGCGCTCGTCATCGTGGTCTGGCTCGGCATCGCCTCGGTCGGCGGTCCCTTCTTCGGCAAGATCTCCGAGGTCTCCACCAACGACCAGACCTCGTTCCTGCCCGCATCGGCCGACGCCACGAAGGTGCAGGAACGGTCCTCCGAGTTCCGCGACGAGTCGGGGGCGCCCGCGATCATCGTCCTCGAGCGCGACGGCGGCCTGACGTCGACCGACCTCGCCGACGCGAAAGCACTCGCCACGACGCTGTCCGACCGGGCCGACGTCGAGGCCGTCAGCCCGGTGATCCCGAGCGAGGACGGCGACGCGGTCGAGATCGTCGCCACGCTCACACAGGACGCCGAGACCGGGGACGCGGTCGAGGCCATCCGGTCAGACGTCGACGATGCGCTGCCGTCCGGTGTGAGCGGCCACGTCACCGGCCCGGCCGGGTTCACCGCGGACCTGACCGAGGCCTTCGCCGGCATCGACGGGCTGCTGCTCGGGGTGGCGCTCGCCGCGGTGTTCGTGATCCTGATCATCGTCTACCGATCACCCCTGCTGCCCGTCCTCGTGCTCGGTACCGCCACGTTCGCCCTGTGCGCCTCGATCCTCGTGGTCTGGTGGCTCGCCGAGGCCGACATCGTGACGGTCAACGGGCAGGTGCAGGGCATCCTGTCGATCCTGGTGATCGGTGCGGCGACGGACTACGCGCTCCTGTACACCTCGCGCTTCCGGGAGGCCCTGCGCGACCACCGCACGGGTTGGGACGCGACGAAGGCCGCCCTGCGGGGGAGCCTCGAGCCGATCCTGGCCTCGGGCGGCACGGTGATCGTCGGGGTCCTCTGCCTGCTGCTCTCCGACCTCAACTCGAACAAGGCGCTCGGCCCCGTCGCGGCCATCGGCATCGCCTTCAGCCTGCTCGCCGCCCTGACGCTCCTGCCCGCGCTGCTGCTCGCGTTCCGCCGCGCGGCGTTCTGGCCGCTGCGTCCCGCGTTCGGCAGCGCCCACCCCGAGCTCACCGGTCCGGACGCCCGTGGCATCTGGGCGCGCGTCGGCCGGCTCGTCGCCCGGCGGTCGCGAGTGGTGTGGATCGTCTGCACGGTGGGCCTGCTCGCGATGGGTGCCGGCCTGTTCGGACTCAAGGCGGACGGGGTGCCGCAGAGTGACCTCATCATCGGATCATCGCAGGCGCGTGACGGGCAGGACGTGCTGGCCGACCACTTCCCGGGCGGCTCCGGCAGCCCCGCGCAGGTCATCGGCGCGGAGCGCGACCTCGACCAGCTCGTCGATGCGATCACCGCGGTGGACGGGGTCGACGGTGTCGTCGCCGCGGCGAAGGACAGCCCCGCCGGGACCGTCCCGGTGACCGGGGACGCCGCCGGCAGCAGCACGCCGACCGTCTCCCGCGGTGACGTCCTGCTCGAGGCGACCCTGTCCGACGCCGCCGACTCGGACGCCGCCGAGCAGACCGTCCGCGACCTCCGCACCGCCGTCGAACGGGTCGACCCGGGAGCGATCGTCGGTGGCGTCACCGCGACGGCGGTCGACACGAACGACACCGGCATCCGTGACCGCACGTTGATCATCCCCGTGGTGCTCGTGGTCATCCTGCTGATCCTGATGCTCCTGCTCCGCAGCATCGTCGCGCCGCTCGTCCTGATCGGCAGCGTGATCGTGTCCTTCGCGGCGGCCCTCGGTGTCGGAGCGCTCGTCTTCGACCACGTGTTCGACTTCCCGGGCGCGGACCCGAGCGTGCCGCTGTACTCGTTCGTGTTCCTGGTGGCACTCGGCGTCGACTACAACATCTTCCTCATGACACGAGTGCGCGAGGAGGCGCTGCGACACGGTCCACGCGAGGGTGTCCTGCGCGGACTCGGCGTGACCGGCGGGGTGATCACGTCGGCGGGCGTCGTGCTCGCCGCCACGTTCGCCGCCCTCGGCGTCATACCGATCCTGTTCCTCGTGCAGATCGCGTTCGTCGTCGCGTTCGGCGTCCTGCTCGACACGATCGTGGTCCGCTCGCTGCTCGTGCCGGCGCTGGCCTACGACCTCGGGCACCGCGCCTGGTGGCCGTCGCGCCTCTCGCGGACGAACCCTGACATGTGACACGCTGGGTCCATGCCAGTTCCCTCGACGCAGCCCGCTGCCGAGCGCAAGCTCCTCCGTGACACGGTGCAGGACAAGATCCGCGACGCCATCATGGACGGCACGCTCGAGCCCGGGGAACGGCTCAACGACGACGACCTGATCGCCTGGCTCGGGGTGTCCCGCACCCCGATCCGCGAAGCCCTCGCCGAACTCGCCCGGGCCGGGCTGATCGAGATGGCACCGAACCGCTACACCCGCGTCGCGGCGCCGACGAAGGGGGAACTCCTCGACGCGTACCGCACCCTCGGCGTGATCTACGGCGGCGTCGTGCGGCTCGCGGTGCCCCGGTTCACAGACGCCCAGCGCAGGAAGATCGTGAAGATGCTCGACGACGTGCACGCGCGGGTGAGCGCCGACGAGCAGGACCAGGTCGCGCGCGACGGAGCCGGCATCTACTCGATGTGGGCCGACGCGTGCGGCAACCCGTCGCTCGTGCAGCTCTGCAACTCGACGACCGACGGGCTCTCGTTCAAGCTCCGGGTGCCGGAGCTCGCCGAGCTCGTGCCGGCCGACGTGATCCTGCCCGAGCTCACGAAGCTCAAGGACGCCGTCGTCGCGAAGGACCCCATCGCTGCCGAACTCGCCATGGAGGCGATCCACCTGCTCCCGTCGCGCGACTAGCGTCACGAGCGCGACGGGGTGACGGACAGGAGGCCCGTGGGGGCGCCGCCGACACCGTTCCGTGATCCAGGTGGTGACGGCCACTCCGGGGCGACCTTCCAGGCGCATCCCATGTCCGTTCCCCGCGCGGCGGTTATGGTTTCCCGGTGAGCAACGAACCCGAGCAGACGACCGAGCCCGCACGCCGCGGCGCCGCGACGCCGCGCCACGGGCGCCAGAAGCGACGCGCAGGCGTCGTGTTCCCGGCGGTCGCGGGGGTGCTCACCATGGCCCTCCTGCTGAGCGGTGGGTACGCGGCATTCGCCTACAACCGCCTCCAGAGCGGGGTCACGCGCATCGACGCGATCGCCGGCACGAAGAACGCGAAGGACGACGTCGACGGCAAGGCGCAGAACATCCTGCTCGTCGGCGACGACCACCGCCCGGACAACGCGACGCCGGAACAGCTCGCCGAACTCAGCACCGAAGAGGACGGCGGTGCCACGAACACCGACACGATGATCGTGCTGCACATCAACGCCGACGGCAGCCAGGCGACGATGATTTCGTTCCCCCGCGACTCGTACGTCGACATCCCGGACGTCGGCAAGGGCAAGCTCAACAGCGCCTTCTACTACGGCACCCTCAACGGCGGCGGAGACACCGGCGGTGCGAAGATGCTCATCAAGACCATCGAGAACCTGAGCGGTCTGCAGATCGACCACTACGTGCGCGTCTCGCTGCTCGGCTTCTACCAGGTGGTCAAGGAACTCGGGCCGGTGCAGGTCTGTCTGAAGCAGGCCACCAACGACCCGTACTCGGGCGTCAACCTGCCCGCGGGCAAGTCCTCGCTCAACGCCAAGGAGGCGCTGTCCTTCGTCCGACAGCGTCACGGCCTGCCGAACGGTGACCTCGACCGCAACGTGCGGCAGCAGTACTTCCTGTCGCAGGAAGCCCGGAAGGTCCTGTCGGCGGGGACGCTGCTCAACCCGGTGAAGATGAACAACATCCTCGGCGCCATCGGCGACTCGATCCAGACCGACACCGACCTGGTGTCCCTGGCCTCGCAGATGCGCAACCTGCGGCCGGGCAACATCCAGTCCGCCACGATCCCGACGCTGGGCACGCCGACCATCTACGTGAACGGCTCCGCCCTGTCGATCGTCGAGGTCGACACCGTCGGCCTGCCCGCCTTCGTGCAGGGCCTGGTCGGCGAGCCCGAGGCGTACACGAAGGCCGGCCGCGCGCAGCCGGCGAACACCGCGGTCACCGTGCTGAACGGCAGCGGGGTCGAGGGTGCCGCGACGGCTGCGGGCCAGGTCCTGACCGCCCGGGGGTTCCAGGTCGCCCCGGCCGGCTCCTCCGAGACGACCAAGACGACCCAGGTGCAGTACCCCGCCGGCCAGGAATCGCAGGCGAAGGCCATCGCCTCCGCGGTGCCCGGCGCCGTCGCCGTCCGCACCAACGCGGTCACCGGTGTCACGCTCGTGCTCGGTACCGACGGCAAGACCGCGAAGCCGATCGCGACCGAGCCGAGCGCCGGAGCATCGACGCCGTCGACCGGCGGTTCGAGCACCGGCTCGAAGCCGACGAAGCAGCCCGCGAAGGAGCCGACGCCCAAGTCGACCGACGTGCACAACTACGGGAACGACAGCACCTGCATCTACTGATGGGAACCCGCCGGGCAACCGGTCGGTAGGTTCACGGTGTGACCAGCGCCGCACGCCCGATCGTCCTGATGACCTACAACATCAAGAACCCGGACCCCGCGCACGACTGGCCGGCCCGCCTGCCGGTCGTGCTCGACCTGATCCGCCGACACGACCCCGACCTGCTGTGCGTGCAGGAGGCCTTCGCGCACCAGATGGACGACCTGCGTGTCGGCCTGCCGGACCACGCCGACGTCGGGCAGGGGCGCGAGGGCGGCGACGCCGGCGAGCACGCGGCCGTCTTCTACCGCCGCGACCGGTTTCGCCCGTCCGACGAGGGGTCGTTCTGGCTGTCGGACACCCCGGACGAGCCCGTCTCGAACACCTGGGGCAGCCTGTACCCGCGGATCGCGAACCACGCCCGGTTCCTCGACGCCGAGGGGCCCGCGTTCACCCTGCTCACCACGCACCTGGACCACGAGCCCGGTCCGCACGGCGACGAGGTCCGCGGCCGGAGTGCCGCGCTCATCGCCGAACGGCTGGCGGGCGCCACCGGCCCGGTCGTGTTCGCGGGGGACTGCAACGAACCCGCGGGCAGTGGGACGGCCTCGCGGGTGTTCGCCGAGGCCGGGTTCGCCGACGCCTGGCTCGCCGCGGGGGACCCCGCCGACCGCACTGCCACGTACAACGACTGGCAGCCACCCGTCGACTCGGGCGAGCGGATCGACTGGGTGCTCACCCGCGACGTCAGCGCCGTGGACCGCGTCGTCATCGACCACGACGGCCCCGAGACCTGGTTCGCCAGCGACCACTTCCCGGTGATCGCGACCCTGCGGGTCTGAGACACCTCAGCAGCTGCGCGCTCTGCTTGCTGTCAGCAGCTGCGCGCTCTGCTTGCTGTCAGCAGCTGCGCTGCGCGTGGACCGGCATCGGTGAACCGAGCACCGTGACCGTCGTCTCGTCCGTCAGGGCGGAGACGCCGTTGGTACCGGCGTCGTCGGAGTGCTTGCTCGACTCGTCGTCGTCCTCGTCGTGCCGGTCCATCCACCCCTCGCGGAGCAGGAGCTGCCAGGCGCGTGAGTCGTCCGAGCCGTAGGACACCCGCTCCGAGCGGGGGGCATCGGCGATCTCGTCCGCGATGTCGTCGCCCACCCGGACACCGCCCGGGCCGGTCAGCTCGATCTGTCGGCCGAGCACGCTGCGGACCGAGTCGCGCAGCACCCGGATCTCGACGGCGTTGCCGGCCGCCGCGTCGGTCGTCAGGGCTGCGACGCGGATGGCACCGCCCCAGGTGTAGGTGGTGCCCGCGGGGAAGCACGCCCCACCGTCGCCCTCGGCCGTCTGCGTGCGGGACGGTGTGCCGAGCAGACGGTTCAGGACGCTCACGGTCAGACCGGAATCGCGCATCGAGGACTCCACCACGGTGTCGTCGTCGTCCCGGAGCACGAGTGCCTCGGCGTCGAGCTCGATCGAGTCCACCCGTCGGAGTTCCGCCTTCGTCACGTGCACCGGAGCGGCGTCGCGCGAGGTCTCGGCGGCAACGGCCACGTCCGCCCCGAGCCCGGCGGTGCCGTCGAACGCGAGCGCACCGGCCGAGAAGGCCAGCACGGCGGCGCCGAGCGCCAGCAGGGTCCGAGGAGTCACCGTTCGACGGTAGGGCCTCGACCGGGACAGAACGACAGGTGTTACCGAATCGGAGCCTGCCCGTCACCGGACCGTGACAAACGAGGATCACGCACCTGCGGCCCTGGAGTGGCGCGGTCGACGGGCGTAGGCCGCTCCGCGCAACGGGGGACAGCCTCCTGGACGGCCCGCAGCGACCCCCTGCGTACCGTCGGCGGCATGACGGACCAGCAGAACGACCAGACCGGGCCTGACCAGTACGTGATGCAGGACCCCACGAAGATGTACGCCGACAAGAAGCCGGACGAGCAGTACCTCGAGGGTGCCGGCACCGACGCGGAGATGGCGCAGAACGTCCCCGCCGACCACGGTGAGGACACCTACCGCGGCTCGGGTCGTCTGACCGGCCGCAAGGCGCTCGTCACCGGTGGCGACTCCGGCATCGGTGCCGCCGTGGCCATCGCCTACGCCCGCGAGGGAGCGGACGTCGCGATCTCGTACCTGCCCGAGGAGCAGGAGGACGCCGACCGCATCGTCGGGCTCATCGAGGCAGCCGGACGCAAGGCCGTCGCGCTGCCGGGCGACATCACCTCGCTCGAGGTCTGCGAGCAGCTCGTGGCCGACGCGGTCGACCAGCTCGGGGGCCTCGACATCCTGGTGAACAACGCCGGCAAGCAGCAGAACGTCGACGACATCACCAAGATCTCCGACGAGGAGTTCGACGAGACCTTCAAGACGAACGCCTACGCGACGTTCCGGATCACGAAGGCCGCCGTGCCGCACCTGCAGCCCGGCTCCACCATCATCAACACGACGTCGATCCAGGCGTACGCCCCGTCGCCGCACCTGGTGCACTACGCGGCCACGAAGGCGACCGTGAACAACCTGGCGAAGGGCCTGGCGGCGCAGCTCGCGCCGAAGGGGATCCGCGTCAACGCGGTCGCCCCCGGTCCGATCTGGACGCCGCTGCAGCCGGCCGGCGGCCAGCCGCCGGAGGCGCTGCCGAGCGCGGGCGAGCAGACCTACCTGGGCCGCTGGGGGCAGCCGGCCGAGCTCGCGCCGGCCTACGTGTTCCTGGCGAGCGGTGAGTCGTCGTACGTCGTGGGTGAGACGCTGCACGTCGACGGCGGGATGCCGACGCCGTAGGGCGCCTGTTCCCGACGGGGCTCTGACGGGAGGCGCGGTGCCGGTGGGTACCGCGCCTCCCGTCGTCCGTGCGGTCGGGTCGACGGCGCCTGGTCGCGTCGGCGGGTCCGCTTGCGGATCCGTCGTGGCGTCAGCAGCTGACCGAGCGCGCCATCCGCTCGAGGAGCTCGCGCGCCGACAGCGCAGCGGCCAGCTCGACCTCGACGGGGTTGATGCCGATCGCCCGCTCGAACGCACGACGGCGGGCCTGGTCGGCGATCGGCACCTCGGGCCGTTGGGGCAGCACGGCGATGGCCCGAGCCGCCGCCTCGAACGCACCGGTGGGGCGTCCGAGCTGCTCCCACATGGCTCGGACGTCGTGCGCCACCTGGTCGGGGTCGCCGCCGAACTCGAAGCCGGTCGAGGCCATGGTCGCGAGTCCCTGGGCAGTGGGGTCGTTCGGGGTCATGGCGGCATGGTCGCACGGGCGGCCGCGAACCGGCTCGACGTCGTGGACTGTCCCCCCTTGTGCCGACACCCGTACCGGGGATTCTGGTGTCCCCCGTTCTGCGTTTGGATGGAGGTGCCCCGGACCCGGGGTGACACGGACAGGACGTCCGGGGACGACGGAGGGCACGATGCTCGAACACACCAGCGCCGACACGCAGGCCGCTGCGGCCGCGGCGGCCACGCTGCACCTGCGGATCACGATCGTGGGTGCCACCGTCGACCTGCTCCGGGACGTCCCCTTCCACGAAGCCCGGCCCGTGCAGGTCGCCGAGCGGATGGGCATCAGTGTCGCTGAGCTGGAGCAGCACTTCCCGTCGTGGGACGGCCTGGTCCTCGCCGCACTCGACCGCTGGAACGGTGCCCGGATGGACGAGGTCACGCACGAGGTCGGTGACGGCTCCACCGTGGACCTGCTCCGCGCCATCGTCGCATCGAACGCCGAGGACCCGGCCCTGATGCGCCTGCTCGTCGCCCTGCTGTCGGTCGCGGGCAACCCGGCGCACCCGATGGCGACCTACCTGCGGTCGCGGTACCAGCTCTTCTTCGCGCAGATCAAGCGCGGCCTGGAGCACGACGTCGCGATCGGCCGTGCCCCGCACGCGATGGACCCCCGCCGCGGCGCCGAGCAGCTGATCGCCCTGTACGAGGGACTGCAACTGCAGGCCCTGCTGCGCGCGGAGCTCGACCTCGTGGCGGCGTTCGACCGCGCGGTCGCCCGGCTCGAGCGCGGCTGGATGGAGCGGTACGAGCCGCAGGCCGCCCGCCGCCTGGCGATGTGGGACGACGACGACTCGGGCAGCTGGGAGATCTGACCGGCGGTTCGTCCGCGGAGCGCGTTCCCCGCGCCGTCGTGCAGCGCCCCGCGGGTACATCGGGAGTCGCAACCCGACGGAAGGAACCGACATGGCAGCACCGAACCCCATCCAGGTCCAGAAGTACCTGAGCGGCATCGACTACCCGGCGTCCAAGGACGACGTGGTCTCGACGGCCGAGCAGGAGGGCGCCCCGGACGACGTCCTCGAGGCGCTCCGCGCGATCCCGGACGGCGAGTACGACGCCCCGACCGCGGTGTCGAGCGCGGTGTCCGACGCCGGCTGAGCGCGGCACATCCACTCGGTGAGCAGAAGAGGTCGCGTGCGTGCGTCGCACCCGACCTCTTCTGCTCACGGAGCGCGGCCCGGACCGGTGCCGCTCACGAAGCTCCGCTCGAGCGCGACCCGCGCGGCACCGACCCGTCGCCGGGGTCGTACCCGGTGTCACGGATGACCCGCAGCGCCGTGGTGTCGTTGTGGACCGAGTGGACGACGACCCGGCGCGTCCGGCGGAGCGCTCGACGGGCACCGGGTGTCGCGAAGAGCCCGCCGAGCACCAGGCCCGCGCCGATCCCGAGTGCCACGGACACCGCCGCCACGAAGTCGAGCGCGGCGCTCGACGACCCGGACATGAAGTTCAGCAGGGCGTTCGACACGGCGACACCGGGCAGCAGTGCCCCGCAGAACGCCGGCACCGCGATCGCCGCCACGGCCGTGCGCATCCGGACGGCCGCGTAGGTCGAGAGCACCCCGAGCAGCACCGCCGCCAGGAACGTCGCCCCGAGCAGTGGCAGCCCGGCCTGCCGCAGCGACCACAGCGCGGCACCGGCGGCGACGGAGAACACCACGGCGACGGGGATCACGCGGGCGCTGGCCTGCTGCACGAAGCAGTTCGCGCCGGCCGACACCACGGTCAGCGACAGCGACGCCCACAGCGGCAGTGTCTGCGTCACGATGCCGGTCGGGTCGACCTCGATCCGCAGCCAGTGTGTGATCGCGATCCCGGCCGGCACCCCGACGACGATCGCGGCGATGACCAGCCCGATGTAGAACGCGCGGGCCACCGCCATCGCCCGGAACCCTGAGATGGCGTCCTGCGCCCAGGTCACCAGGGACGGGTGCGGCAGCAGCAGCACCACGAGCGCTGCGACGATCGTCGCCGCACCGTTCGCGGTGAGCACGCCGGCCCAGATGGCCAGCGTGCCGATCGCCGAGGCCACCGCGCCCTGCGCCCCGGACACGAAGAACTGCGGGTACCCCCGGTCCGTGAGCCAGCGCCCGGAGACGATGATCCCCAGCATCAGCACGAACGCCCCGAGTCCGGCACGCCACCCGCCTCCGGCCTGCACGGCGATCGAGATGCCGAGGACGGACAGGCCGACGTCGGACAGCCACATCGGCCACCGCGGCGGGAGTCGCAGCACGGCGACCAGTGCGCTCACCGCCGAGGTCATGTCGCGGTCGTCGTGGATCAGGTCGTCGACGATCTGGTTCGCCCGCGCGAGCTTGTCGAGGTCGGAGCCGTCCGAGCGCACGGTGCGGACCTTGACGAGCGGCGGGACGTCGGCCGGGGCGTACTGGATCGTCACCGAGCTGCCGGAGAAGTCGAGGTCGAGCGGCGCGAGGTTCCACTTCGTCGAGACCGCGACGACGGCCGTCTCGACGCTCCGGGTGTCGGCGCCGGAGGCGAGCATGACCTCGGCCAGGTCGAGGCAGAAGTCGACGATCTGGGTCGCCGTGTACTGGTCGCGCCCCTTGGCGTCGGGCTCGACGTGCTCGTAGATCGTCCCGCGCAGGCGGGCACGTGCGTCGCGCAGGTCGTGCTGCGCGAGACTGCGGCGGCGTGGCCGGGGTGGGCGGCCCGGCTTGTGCGGGCCCGGGGGGTGCTGCTCGGCCATCACGCCATGGTGCCAGTCGACGGCGGCCGAGTCCGGACGTCCGCTGGACGCTCCGGATCAGCCCCGGCGGCGCGTGCTCAGACGACCGAGGGCGAAGGCCGCGACGACCGCGCCCACCAGCACGAGGACCGGTCCCGCCGTCGCTTGCCAGGGGTGGCTCCCCGCGACGAAGGCGTAGTCGGCCTCCGGCACGAAGGCGGCGAAGCCGAATGTGAAGGTCGGCGCCGTCAGCACGAACACGATCCCGACGACGACGGCCAGCAGGCCGAGCCAGAGGGCGACGAGGGTCGGGGTGGCGAGGAATCGGGGCACGGCACGCAGCGTAGGTGGACGACGGACGGGAGGCCCGGTGCCAGCCGGCACCGGGCCTCCCGTCCGTCACGTGGTGACGACTCCTGCGGTCTGCGCTTACTGCTCGAAGGTCGCGTGCAGGGTGATCTCGACGCCGGTCAGCGCCTTGCTCACGGGGCAGGTCGCCTTGGCGTCCTCGGCGGCCTTGAGGAACGCGGCCTCGTCGATGCCGGAGACCTCGCCGCTGACGGTCAGGACGATGCCGGTGAGGCGGAAGCCGCCCGCCGGGTCCGGGCCGAGCGAGACGTCGGCCTTGACGTCGAGGGCCTCGACCGTGCCGCCGGCCTCGCCGAGGACGGCGGAGAACTGCATGGCGTAGCAGGCCGAGTGTGCGGCGGCGATGAGCTCCTCGGGGCTCGTGGTGCCCCCGGCGTCCTCGGCGGCGCGCTTCGGGAACGAGACGTCGTACGTGCCGACCTTCGAGCTCGAGAGTTCGACCTGGCCGGAACCGTCGTCGAGGCCGCCGTTCCAGGCGGTGCGTGCGGTGCGAGTGGGCATGCCCGCTCCTTTCGTGTGGGGGAGCGGTCCCGAACGGGACCACCGCTCCTGAGTCAATCGGAGAACGATCGTTCTCGCAACCCGCTCACGGCGAAGACGCAGGTCTGCCCTACGATCTGGCACATGGGGGACACGACGTGACAGGCTTCCGCGAGTCCGTGCTCGAGCAGGGCCCGGCCGACGTGACGAACCCGGTGGTCGCCTGGCTCCGGTTCTGGACCCAGGGATGGCGGTTCCACGGGCGGGCGAGTCGCTCGGAGTTCTGGTGGGTGATCGCGCTCGAGCTCGCGCTGGTCGGGGCTGCGCTCTTGATCGTCGGTGTGCACGGGACCGGTGGCCGGTGGGAGCTGTACGTCGACCCGTTCGGAGCCGTCCCGTCGCCGCGGGTCTCGTTCCACCTGCTCGACCGTGGTCAGGACGGGTGGTTCGGCTGGGGAGCCGGCGACCGGGAGGTCTGGCCGGACGCGTGGGACCTGGTGCTGCTCGTCCCGACGATCCTGACCACCGTGCCCCGGTGGTCGCTGCTCGTGCGGCGACTGCACGACCGGGACCACACCGGCCTGTGGATCCTGCTCCTCGTGTTCACGGGGCCGATCGGATGGCTCGTGGTGACGGTGATGGTGGCACGGTCGTCGCGTCCCGGTGGCGCTCGGTTCGACCGCGGGTCGTTCGCCGGGCGGCGTGGCCTCGAGGCGAATGGGCGACACATGTCGTCTTCGACGACAGGTGTAGCGTGAAGGGCGATCAAAGGAGAACCCATGCGCGCCGTCGTGTTCGAGCAGTACCAGACCTTCCCGTCCCTGACCGAGGTCCCGAAGCCCGCACCCGGGCCGGGTGAGGTCCTGCTCAAGGTCGCCGGGGCCGGTGCCTGCCACTCCGACGTCGCCGTGTACCGCGAGTTCCAGCAGGGGCAGCCGGGAGCCCAGGCCCCCGCGTTCGTGCTCGGCCACGAGAACTCCGGATGGGTCGAGGCCGTCGGTGACGGGGTCACGGGCTTCACCGAGGGCGACGCCTACCTGGTCTACGGGCCGGTCGGCTGCGGGCACTGCTCGTACTGCTCGAAGGGTCAGGACACCTACTGCGAGAACGCGGCGACGAACCCGTACATGGGCATCGGTCTCGGGCGTGACGGCGGCATGGCGGAGTACGTGACCGTCCCGGCGCGGAACCTCGTGCCGCTCGGTGACGCCGACCCGATCGCCGCCGCACCGCTCAGCGACGCCGCGCTCACGCCGTACCACGCGATCAAGAACTCCCTGCCGAACCTGGCTGGTGGCGGTCGCTTCGCGCTCGTCGTCGGCCTGGGCGGCCTCGGGCAGATCGCGGTGCAGATCCTCACGGCGCTCACCGGCGCCACGGTCATCGCGACCGACATGAAGCAGGACGCGATGGACCGCGCCGCCGCCCGCGGCGCGATCACCGTCCCCGGCGGCCCGGACCAGGCCGAGCGCATCCGCGAGATCACCGGCGGACGCGGCGTGGACGCGGCCTTCGACTTCGTCGGTGCCACCCCCACGATCACGGTCGCGCAGGCCTCGATGGCGGTCGGCGGCCGGTTCACCGTCGTCGGGATCGCCGGCGGCACCACCGAGTGGAACTTCTTCGCGACGCCGTACGAGTCGACGATCACGAACACCTACTGGGGCACCATCGAGGACCTGCACGAGGTCGTCGCGATGTACCGCGCCGGGCAGATCGTCCCCGACGTCGAGCGGTACGCGCTCTCCGACGCGCTCGAGGCGTACCGGAAGCTCGAGGCTGGGGAGCTCTCGGGCCGCGCGGTGGTCGTCCCGACGCTCTGAGGCGCGGCGTACCTGGTCGGATCGGGCGTACCTGGTCGGAAGTTCTGACCAGGTATGCCCGATCCCACTTTCCAGTGCGGGTGTTCTGGGAAGGAACGGGCGACGGGTCTCAGCGTCCCGCGGCGTAGCCCTGCGCGCCGCGGGGGTTCGCGGCAGCGCCGAGGACACCGGTGTCCGGGTCGCGGGTGACGCACGACAGCCGGCCGAGGCTCCAGTCACCGCCGCGGGTCACGACGTGTCCGCGGGCCTCGAGTGCCGCGATGACCTCGTCGCCCAGGCGGTCCTCGACGACCAGGCCCGCGGGCTCCCACGTGCGCGGCCAGAACGACCCGGGGAACGACGTCGTGTGCAGCGCGGGCGCGTCGATGGCCTGCTGCGGGGAGTACCCGCCGACGATCCACCGCAGCAGGAACAGCAGCTGCCACTGGTCCTGCTGGTCACCGCCGGGGGAACCGAGCGCAGCCACCGGGTGCCCGTCGCGGAGCACCAGGGTCGGGGTCAGCGTGGTGCGGGGGCGCTCGCCGGGCCGCAGTGTCGACGCGGTGTCCGGTTCGAGCCACGTCATCTGCAGGCGCGTGCCGAGGCAGAACCCGAGCTCCGGGATCGTCGGTGACGACTGCAGCCACCCACCGGACGGGGTCGCGCTGACGATGTTGCCCCAGCGGTCCACGACGTCGATGTGGCAGGTGTCACCGCGGGTCTCGCCGTCCGGGGTCACGAACGGCTCGCCGCGGTCCTCGAGCGGAGCCGCCGGCGGGACCTCGGTGTCGGCTTCGGCGTCGCGGGCGACCTGCACGGTGGGTTCGCCCACCCCGACCGACCCGGCGGAGTCGTACGAGGTCCGGACGGGTGGCATCGCGTGTTCGACCCAGGCGACCGTGCCGGGTCGGAGCTCCGCCGAAGCGCGCTCGCCGATCAGCACACGGCGCTCGTCGGCGTAGGCGTCGGAGAGCAGGACGTCCATCGGGACCTCGCCGTCGCCGTAGAACGCCTCGCGGTCGGCGAGTGCGAGCTTCTGCGCCTCGATGATCGTGTGCGCGCCGAGCTCGGTCGACGGGTCGAGCAGGGCGTCGTCGAGCGGTTCGAGCAGCCGTAGCGTCTGGAGCAGCGCCGGACCCTGGCCCCACGGCCCGGTCTTGGCGATCGTGCAGCCGCGGAACTCGGCGGTCGTCGCGGGTTCGTACGACGCCCGGAACGCCGCCAGGTCCGATGACCGGATGACCCCGGCGTGGTCGGTGCCCGACGCGTGCCGGTGCGGTTCGCGGACGAAGCGGTCGATCGCGTCGGCGACGGACCCCTCCGCCCACTCGGACCGGGCCGCGTCGATGCGGCCGGTCCGGCTGCCGGCACCGGCACCGGCGTCGACCAGCCGGTCGAGCACTGCGGCGAGTGCCTCGTTGCGCACCAGGTCCCCGGGGACCGGCACCGTGCCTCCCGGCAGCCACTGCGCGGCGGAGGTGGGCCAGTGCTGCTCGAACAGCTCGCGCACTGCGGTGATCGTCCGGACCACCGCAGGTGCGACCGGGTGGCCGTCACGGGCGTACCCGATCGCGGGGGCGAGGACGTCGGCCAGCTCCCAGGTGCCGTGGTCGCGGAGCAGGAGCAGCCAGGCGTCGACCGCGCCGGGGACGGTCGCGGCCAGCGCGCCGGAGCCGGGGACCAGGTCGAGGCCCTCGGCGCGGTAGTGCTCCGGAGTCGCGCCCTCGGGGGCGGGGCCCTGCCCGACCAGTACCGTCGGCACGGGGTTCGTGGCCGTCGCGAACACGGCCGTCAGGTCACCCCCGGGGCCGTTCAGGTGGGGCTCCACGACCTGCAGGACGAAGGCGCCGGCGACGGCGGCGTCGAAGGCGTTGCCGCCGCGCTCGAGCACCGACTGGGCGGTCGCCGTCGCGATCCAGTGCGTCGAGGCAGCCATGCCGAACGTGCCCTGCAGGTCCGGGCGGGTGGTCTGTGCTGCGGGCGGGACGAAGGCGGGGTTCGGCGTCGACATGGTCCCATCCTGTCCCGCGGCGATCGCTGCCGCGCTGTACACCCCCAGTCCAAGGGGTTGTGCACCCCGCGCAGAAAAGCGAACATCGTTCGGCGACTCGTGCAGGGCGAGCGCCGAACGACCGAGCGCTCGCACGGTCGGTTCCAGGGCAGGGGATCCATGACCACCACTCCGTCGACCGTCGCACGTGCGCGCCGACTCCCACGCATCGCCGGCGCCGTGACGGCCCTGGCCCTGGCGGCGGGGGCGCTCGTGGCGACAGCCGAACCGGCAGCGGCCTCTGCGGTCTGGGTCGGGTCGGCACCGGCCGGCACCAAGCTCCTACCAGGCGACCAGGTCACGTCGCCGAACGGCCAGTTCAAGCTCATCATGCAGGGCGACGGCAACCTGGTCGAGTACGGCATCGGCAACCGTGTGCTGTGGGCGTCGAACACCGCCGGCAACTCCGGCGCGATCGCCGTGGTCGGCAAGAACCGCGCCCTCGACATCACGAAGAACGGCAAGCGTGTGGCCCGCTGGGCCTCGGCCGGCACCGTGAACTCGACCGCGCTGAAGGTGCGCGCCGACGGCACGATGGCGCTGCTCGCCGGCAAGACCGTCGTCGTGAGCTGGAACGGCTACCAGGACCGGGTCCCGTCGGGGAACACCATCCTGGGTGGGACCGTCCTGCGGTCCGACACCTCGAACACGCGCATCCTCAACATGCGCACCGACGGCAACCTGGTGCAGAAGGTCAGCGGTCGCGTCGTCTGGCAGTCGCGCACCGGCGGACACCCGGGCGCCTGGGCCGAGCTGCAGGCCAAGGGCAACTTCGTCATCTGGACGCGAGACGCGTCGCGCAAGAAGGTCGCGCTCTGGAGCTCGCGCACCAGCACCGCCGGGTCGGGCAACCTGCTCGTCCAGGTCGACGGCAACGTCGTGCTCTACGGCGCGAAGGACACCCGGGTCTGGTCGAGCCGACCGGTCACCGGCCTGGCCTGGCCCGTCAACGGCACGAAGATCACCGGACGGTACGGCGACGACCGCGGCGCCGGGCACGTGCCGCGCTACCACCAGGGCACCGACGCTCCCGTGCCGGTGGGGACACCCGTGTACGGCTCCGGGACGGGGACGGTCACCAAGACCATCGCGAACGACGCCGCGTACGGCAACTACATCGTCGTGACGTACGGCATGACTGCGGTGCTGACGGCGCACCTCAGCAAGATCGAGGTGAAGCAGGGGCAGATCGTGAAGCTCGGCACCGAGATCGCGAAGTCCGGCAACACCGGACAGTCGACGGGGCCGCACGTGCACGTCGAGACGCGGCGGAACGGCACCCTCGTCGACCCGCTGAAGAACATGCACTTCCGCTGACGCGGGGGCGGGCGGGGCGTGGGGTTCGTCGTTCGCTTCGTGAGCAGGAATGGTCGGGTCGCCTTCGGGCACCCGACCATTCGTGCTCACCAAACGCGGGTGACCTCGCACCGTGCGAGAGCACGCCCGCGCCGCGGATAGCCTGGGCGGGATGAGGAAGCGCGGCGGAACGGTGCTCGTGTTGGTGGCGATCGGGATGCTGGCGGGCGTGCTGTCTGGGCTGTTCGGTGTCGGCGGTGGGGTCATCGTGGTGCCGGCGCTCATGGCCTTCGCGCGGATGGACCAGCGTCGGGCCTCGGCCACCTCGCTCGTCGCGATCGCGCCCGCGGCCGTCGTCGGCGCGGTCACCTACGCCGTGCAGGGCGAGGTGCACTGGCTCGCCGCCCTGACCCTGGCGGTCGGCAGCGTCATCGGCGCCCCGCTCGGTGCCCGGCTGCTCCGTGCCCTGCCGCTCCGCGTGCTGCCGTGGATCTTCGTCGGGTTCATCGCCGTCGTGCTGGTGTCGTTGTTCACGACGGTGCCGACCCGCGGCGGCGAGGTGCACTTCGGGGTCGTCGAGGCGATCGTCCTGCTGCTGCTCGGGCTGCTGTCGGGGGTGCTGTCCGGGCTCGTCGGGGTCGGCGGCGGGGTCGTCATCGTTCCGGGGCTCGAGGTCGTGCTCGGCGCCGGAGACCTGCTGGCGAAGGGCACGTCGCTCCTGACGATGGTGCCGACGTCGGTGTCCGGGACGGTCGCGAACCTGCGGCGCCGCGCGGTCGACCTGCGGGTGGGGCTGACGGTCGGCATCACCGCCGCGGTCTGCTCGCCGGGTGGTGCCGTGCTGGCGCGCCTGGTCGACCCGCAGGTCGGTACGTGGCTGTTCGCGGCGTTCCTGGTGGTCGTCGCGGTCATCGTGCTCAGCCGTGGGCGTCGGAGGGCACCCCAGGACGACGCGAGCGGCGGTGAGGTCGCGTGACGGGCCTCCCGGCAGGGCGCGACGCGGAAGCCGTGCTGACGGCGTTCGCCCGGACCACCGGTGACGTCGCCGCAGCCCGCAGGGTCGCGCGGCAGTTCCACGACCTCGACGAAGGAGAGCGTTCGGCGCTGCTGTGGAGCGAGGACGACGGCGCGAAGCTCGTCGCCGTCCTGCTGCTCGTGCAGGCGATGCGGGCGCACCCGGATCCGGAGCTCACCGACGAGTACCTGTCGGCGGCGAAGGCCGAACGGTTCGGAGATCCGGTGCTCGTCGACCTGGCGGCCGAGGAACTCGTCGGCGCCCCGTTGCTGGGCGCGTCGACCGGCCCGTTGTTCGCGCTGGCGAAGTCCGACCTGGCGATGGTCCGGCGGATCGCGGTCGTGGCGACCCTGGCGTTCGCGAAGCAGGGCGACGCCGAGGTGCCGCTCGGGATCGCCGGCCGTCTGGTCCGGGAGCGCAGCGAGACGGTCCAGTCGGCGCTCGGGCTGGTCCTGCGCGAGACGGGGAAGCGGGCGTCCGAGGCGGCGCTCGTGGCGTTCCTCGAGCAGAGCGGCCGGTTCCTCAGCCCGGCGGCCCGCCGGACGGCGACCGAGCACCTCCCGCCGGGGGAGCGCGACCGGCTGCGGGGCTGATCGGGGTCCGCCGGCCCCGCGCGCCGACGTGCGAGGGGGACGCGGGGCTGGGAGCGTCCACGGGGCGGGCGCGTACCGAGGAGGGGAACGCGAGTCGTGCCTCCAGGCAGGCTCGAAGCGACCACGAGAGGAACGCAACGTGCGCGCACTGACCTACCAGGGCACCGAGAAGGTGTCCGTCGAGACCGTCCCCGACCCGACCATCCAGGAGCCGACCGACGCGATCGTGCGGATCACCTCCACGGCGATCTGCGGCTCCGACCTGCACCTGTACCGCGTGCTCGGCCCGTACATCGACCGCGGCGACGTCCTCGGCCACGAGCCGATGGGCATCGTGGAAGAGGTCGGATCCGGCGTCACGAACCTGAAGGTCGGCGACCGTGTCGTCATCCCCTTCAACATCTCCTGCGGCCACTGCTGGATGTGCCAGCACGGCCTGCAGTCGCAGTGCGAGACCACCCAGGTGACCGAGTACGGCACCGGTGCCTCGCTGTTCGGCTACACGAAGATGTACGGCCAGGTCCCCGGTGGCCAGGCAGAGTACCTGCGCGTGCCGCACGCCGACTACGGCCCCATCGTCGTGCCGGACGACGGCACCCCCGACGACCGCTGGCTGTTCCTGAGCGACATCCTGCCGACCGCGTGGCAGGCCGTGCAGTACGCCCAGGTGCCCGAGGGCGGCACGCTCGCCGTGCTCGGCCTCGGCCCGGTCGGCCAGTTCGCCGCCCGGATCGGCAAGCACCTCGGCTACCGCGTGCTCGCCGTCGACCCCGAGCAGGTCCGCCGTGACCTGGGGGCGAAGCACGGCGCCGAGGTGTTCGACCTGACGAAGGACCTGGTGCCCGAGCTCGTCGACCTGACCGACGGCCGCGGCCCCGACGGGGTCGTCGACGCCGTCGGCATGGAGGCCCACGGCAACCCGATGGCGGGCTTCGCGCAGCGCGCCGCCGGCCTGCTGCCCGACAAGCTCGCGCAGAAGGCGATCGAGACCGCCGGCGTCGACCGCCTGGCGGCCGTGCACGCGGCCATCGACCTGGTCCGTCGTGGCGGCACCGTCTCGCTGAGCGGTGTCTACGGCGGCATGGCCGACCCGATGCCGATGATGACGCTGTTCGACAAGCAGATCACGATCCGCGAGGGCCAGTGCAACGTGAAGCGCTGGATCGACGACATCATGCCGCTCGTCTCCGACCCGTCGGACCCGCTCGGCACGCTCGACCTGACCACGCACCGCGTGTCGCTCGAGGATGCCCCGCACATGTACGAGGTCTTCCAGAAGAAGCAGGACGACTGCGTCAAGGTCGTGCTCGACCCCGCGATGGCCGCAGCCTGATGCGTGTCGTCGTCGTCGGCGCGACCGGCAACGTGGGGACGGCGGTGCTCCGTCGGCTCGCGGCCGTGCGCGCCGACGGCGACGGTGACGCTGCCGACGGTGCCGCCGCCGCTGGCGCCGCCCCCGGTGTCCAGATAGTCGGCGTCGCGCGGCGGCTGCCGGACCTGCGCGCGGAACCGTACGCCGCCGCCGTCTGGCACGCCGTGGACGTCGGCGACGCGGACGCCGTCGACCAGCTCACGGCCGTGTTCCAGGGCGCCGACGCCGTCATCCACCTGGCGTGGGCGCTCCAGCCGACGCACGACATCCCCGCGCAGCACCGCACGAACGTGACGGGGACGGCGAACGTCCTGGCGGCCGTCGCGCGCGCCGAGGTGCCCCAGATCGTCGTCTCGTCGTCGGTGGGTGCCTACCGCGGGGTGGACGTCGCCGGCAAGCACACCCCGGTGGACGAGACCTGGCCCGCCGACGGCATCCCGACGGCGACCTACTCGATCCACAAAGCCGCCAACGAGGCGGCGATGGACGCGTTCGAGACCGCCCACCCCTCCGTGACCGTCACCCGGCTGCGCCCGGGGCTGATCTTCCAGCGGGAGGCCGCCGCCGAGATCCGTGGGCTGTTCCTCGGACACCTGGTGCCGATGTCGATCGTGCGGTGGATCCGCTGGCTCGTGCTGCCGCTGCCGTACCCGTTCGTGTTCCAGGCCGTGCACGCCGACGACGTCGCCGACGCCTTCTGGCGTGCGGTCGACCGACGGGCAGCTGGAGCGTTCAACATCGCCGCGTCGCCCGTGCTCAACCCGCCGCGACTGGCCCGGGCCTTCGGCATGCTCGGTGCCGTGCGGATCCCGCTGCGCCTGCTGCGCGGGATCGTGACGGTGACGTGGCGGCTGCGGTTGCAGCCGACGGACGCCGGGTGGATCGACATCGCGGCGGGCGTGCCGATCATGCGGACCGACCGCGCCCGGTCGGTGCTCGGATGGGAGGCCCGACACACCTCCGAAGAAGCGTTGCGTGCACTCGTGGCCGGGTTCGCGGACGGTGCGAACGTCCCGGGGTCGGGGCCGCTGCGCGGCTGAGCGGGCTGGCCGGGGTTGCGGGGACGCTCTGGGTGTACCGGGTGCTCTCGGGCGTACCGGGTTGTTTCGGGCGTACCGGGTTGTTTCGGGCGTACCGGGTCGGAAGTTCTGACCAGGTACGCCCGTTTCCACATTCCATCGCGGGCGTTCTGGGAAGGAACGCCCGTTCGTGTTCTCCGTCTCGCGCTACGCTTCGCTCGTCGTTGTGAGAAGGGGGAGTGCGATGGTGCTCAGTTGGTCCGCGTTCAGTGAGCTCGAGGGTCCGGGGGAGTCGGGGATGCCCGACCTGTTCGACGGTTGGTTCGGCATCGCGTTCGGGGTCGTCGCGGCGTTGGCGATCCTCACGACCCTGACGATCGTCATCCTCGCGCTCTACCGGGGCAAGCGGATGGCCGACCGTGGTCAGAACCCGCTCACCATGCAGGAGGACATCGCGTACCAGGCGATGCAGAGCCGCACGTTCGCACCGGCCAAGCCGCTCGAACAGCGCCTCGCCGAGCTCGACGACCTGCACGCGCGCGGCGTGATCTCCGACGAGGAGCACCGCAGCGCCCGAGCCGAGGCCCTGCGCGGATGATGATCGCCTCCGAAGAAGTACGCAATCCCCTGATCCCGCCGGTCTACGACCTCGTCTGGACCCTGCTGATGGTGCTCATCGTCGTCGCGGTCATCGTCGCCGTGTGCATCGCGGTCGTCCGCAGCAGGCGTCCCCACGGTGCCCGTCGGGGCTCGCCGGAGCAGCGGCTCCTCGAACTCGACGAGCTGCACGCCCGCGGCGTCATCACCGACGACGAGCGCCGAGCCGCGCGGGCGGAGGCCCTGCGCGGTTGAGCATCCCCGACTTCGACGTCGAGCCCGCTGTCGGACCGCGCTTCTGGCCGCGGGTCCTGGGCGTCGTCTCTGCGGTGACCGGCGTACTCGCCGTCATCGGGTGGCCGCTGCCCATCGTCTCCGGGCGCACGGAGCGGGCGCACGCGTGGGAGCGAACCGTGCAGGGTGTCCAGGACTGGCTCGCGTTCGACGGTTGGCGCCTGTCCGGCTCGTCCTGGGTCTACGGGGCGGCGTCGATCGCGGCATTGACGGGAGCGATCACCCTGTTGCGACCCGAGTGGAGCAGCGCATGGAAGTTCGTCGTCGTGGTGGTGCCGACGGGCACCCTGCTTGTGGTCGGACCGGCGGTGCAGTGGACAGCCGGTCTGCCGTGGTCCAACTACGGCCAGGGTTCGACCGGCGGCATCGCGCTCGGCATCCTCGCGGCCTCGGTCGGCGGTGCCGCCGCCGTGGGGCTCCGGGCACTGATCCCCAGGAGTGTCCAGCACGAGGACGACGTGAACCCGCCACCCCGCGGGGTTCACTGACTCGGACGTAGAGTGGGCGGGTGCTCCTACCCACGGACCTGCTCGGGGTGTGGGACCTCGACCGCACCGTGCACGACCACCGTGCCGGGGCCGCGGGGACCGTCACCGGGACCACCACCTTGACCCGGGTCGGTGACGACGAGGTGCGCTGGGACGAGTCCGGCGTGATGACGTTCGACGGCCGGACGACGCCCGTGTCCCGGACCCTCGTCCTGCGGCGGACGAGTACCGGCGGCTGGACCGTGCACTTCTCCGACGGTCGGGTCTTCCACGACTGGGTGTGGGGCACGAGCGTCGCCCACGCCTGCGCTCCGGACGACTACACGGGGGCCTTCGACGGCGACGAAGACCGTTGGACGGTGCGGTGGGAAGCGCGCGGTCCGGCGAAGGACTACCGGCTGGACAGTGTCCTCACCCGACCACGGTCGTGAGCCGCGGGGTCGGCGGTCACCGCCAGACTGGGGGCATGGCACGCTCCTCCGGCACCGACGCCCCGCGCATCACCCTGACCGAACCGACGAACCTCGAGGACTGGGCGCCAGCTCCCGGTGACGTCCTGACGGGGGACCGCATCGAGGGCAAGCGCATCGACGTCCTCGACCTGGCGGGCGAGCGACTGCCCGACCTGGAGATCGAGGAGTGCGTCATCGACACGTTCCGGGGCGACGACGCGGACTTCCGTGGGCTCCGGGTCCGTGACTCGATCGTCGACTCGCTCGACGCCCCGATCCTGCGGGCGTCGAGTAGTTCGTGGCGCGAGGTCCGGGTCGCCGGCGGCCGGGTCGGCTCGGCGGAGCTGTACGACTCCGGGCTGAACGGCGTCGAGTTCGTCGGCATGAAGTTCGGGTTCGTGAACCTGCGCGGCTCGACGATCACCGACGTGGTGTTCCGCGACTGCGTCATCGACGAGCTCGACATCGCCGACGCGAAGCTGCTGCGGGTGTCGTTCGACGGCAGCAGCCTCCGCGCCGCCGAGGGGTCGAACACCCGCATCGACCACGTGGACCTGCGCGGAGCGGACCTCGATCGGGTCGAGCGGCTCGAGGGGTTCCGCGGGGCCACGATCGGCGCGGACCAGCTGTACACGCTCGCGCCGCTGCTGGCCGCGCAGGCCGGCTACCGCGTCGGCTGACCGGCGCCCGCGCCAGCACCAGAGCCGACGCCAGCCCCGTCCAGCGCCGCCGCCAGGTCCGCCTGCACCAGGTCGCCGTGCACCGCCGCGCCCGTCTGGGTACCGGCAGCCGCCGACGCGATGACCGTCGCCATCGGGGCCGTCACGTTGCCGGCAGCGTAGACCCCACGAGCGACGGTCTGCCCGGCGGCGTCCACGGTCAGCGCGGTCGCGAACCGGTGGTCGCCCATGAACTGGTCGCGGCGAGGCCCAGCCCGGACAGGAAGCCCACCCGCGCCTCGGGCCGGCTCGCCGTGGCCAGGGCATCGAGCTCGACGAACGAACCGTCGCCGAGTCGGACCCCGGTCAGCCGGTCGCCGTCGGAGACCACTTCGGCGACCGGGCCCTCGACGACCGAGATGCCGCGGGCGGCCAAACCAGCCAGAGCGGTGTCGTCCATCAGCGCCGGATCGGTCAGGAACGCGGTCACCCGATCACTCAGCGCCCGGAACATGAGCGCGTGGTGTGCGGCGTTCGGTGTCGTGACGAGGACCCCGATCCGCTGGTCGCGGGTCTCCCACCCGTGGCAGAACGGGCAGTGCACGACCCCGCGCCCCCACTGTTCGGCCAGGCCCGGGACCTCGGGCAGGACGTCCACGGCGCCGGAGGCGACGACCAGTCTGCGGGCCGTGACGACCGCGCCCGAGTCCAGCGTGACCGAGAAGCCGACCGGGTCGTGACCGTCACCGGTCGTGGTGGACGTGGCCACGACCCTCCCGGCCGTGACCTGGACGCCGTAGGCGGCGACCTCGTCGCGACCGATGCGGATCAGTTCGGCGGGCGCGACGCCCTCGTGGCCGAGGTAGTTGTGCGCGCCGGCCGCCGGGGCGTTGCGGGGCTCGCCGGAGTCGACGACGAGCACCGAGCGCCGCGAACGGCCGAGGATCAGGGCGGCGGAGAGGCCGGCGGCCGAGCCGCCGATGACGATGACGTCGAAGTGTTCGGACATGCGCTGATCATGCGGCCGGTCACGAGGGAACAGCAACGACGTTTGCCGGTGTGGCAACATGTCCCGCATGGCACACCGCACCCGGGGACCGGTCGCCCCGCGCACGACGGCCGACGTCGTCGACGGGGTCGGCCCCCGACTCCGCGCGCTGCGCGCCCACCGCGACGTCACGCTCGCGGCACTGTCCGAGGAGACGGGGATCTCGGTGAGCACCCTGTCGCGGCTCGAGTCCGGCCAGCGGAAGCCCACGCTGGAACTGCTGCTGCCCCTCGCTCGGGCGTACCAGGTGCCCCTCGACGACCTGGTCGGCGCACCGCAGACCGGCGACCCGCGCGTGCACATGAAGCCCGAGGTGCACGGTGGCCGTGTGGTCGTGCCGCTGACCGAGCGGACGGGTGGGGTGCGCTCGTTCAAGCAGCTGTTCCCGCCGAACACGCCGGGCGGGGAACCGTCGCTCAAGACACACGAGGGCTACGAGTGGCTCTACGTGCTGTCCGGCCGGCTCCGGCTGGTGCTGGGTGAGCACGACCTCGACCTCGGTCCCGGTGAGGTCGCCGAGTTCGACACCCACACCCCGCACTGGATGGGCAACGTGACCGACTCCGTCACCGAGGTGCTGTGCCTGTACGGGCCGCAGGGCGAACGAGCGCACGTGCGGTCTCGACCCGCCCGGTGACCTGCAGCGTCAGTCCGCGAAGACGTGCGCCACGACGTCGTCGAGCAGATCGGTCGTCTCGACGTTCGACTGCTGGACGTGGATGCCGATGTCGCCCCGCGTGAAGTACGTGTCGCCGTCCGTGACCGGGTACTGCGAGTTCTTCGAGACCTTCTGGCACAGGTACCCGTCGGACCCGTCGCCGCAGTCGTAGCCCTTCGCGCTGAGCTGGTCGAGTGCGTCGCGGGCTGCGGCCGGGTCGACGGCGTCGACCGCGATGGACAGGTACGAGACGTCGGCCTGCGGTTCCGCCCACACGCAGTACAGCCGCCCGCCGTCGCCCTGCAGCGCCGGGGTGAACGCGCTCTTCGGGATCGCGATCGGGTCGCCGACGACCGAGGGGTCGTTGAGCGGTGCCGATGCGAATTCCTCGTCCCACTTGCCGGGAGTGATCAGGTCGGTGCAGCTGGCCGGGACGGTGACGGTGTCGTCGCTCGGGGCCCCGGTGTCGGCGGGGCTCGGCGCGGTCGTGGTGTCGGTCGGGGTCGGTGCCGTCGTCGGGTCGGCCGCGGTGGTCGCGGTGGCGCTGGCCGGTCCGGCCGGTCCGGCCGGTCCGGCCTGCGCGCAGCCGCTCAGCGCGAGGCCCGCAGCCAGCAGGGCAGTGAACGTGATCGTGTGGCGCATGGTTCCCCTTCATCCGGTCGCGTCAGGTCGTGACTGTCACTCACGAACATACCGACCGGGGGTCGCGGTGGCAGGGACCGTCACCGATTCGTTGTCCCCCGACCCGGCCGGTCAGCGGCTGCGCCACCACCGCCGCGACCGCGACCGCAGCCGTCGTGCCCACCGGCGCACCGGGTTCGCCCGCCGGCCGTTCACACGGAACGTGTGGAAGGCACGTCGCGTCCGCACCCAGACGGACGGGAGGCCCGACAACGGTCGCGCGGACACCTGCACCGCGAGCACGGGGTCGGCCACCACCCGCCACGCCGGGTCGAGCTGCATGCTCAGGTCGACGTCATCGTGCACCTCGGCGTCGTCACGGTGCGCTCGCCCGCCGATCGCGGCCCAGGTCGACCGGCGCATCGCCATCGCGGACCCGAACAACGGCGGGTGCCCGAGCGCGCTCCACATCAGGACGAAGTACGGGCCCATGTACACGGCGTCCCACAGTCGTCGCACCACGGGGCCACCGCCCCGGGGTCGGCCCGGACCGGTGACCGCGACGACCTCGGGGTCTGCCAACAGCCGGATCGCGTCGGCGATCCAGGACGGCGGTGGGACGGAGTCGGCGTCGAGCCGCACGACGACGTCGCCGGACGCACGGTCGTAGCCGCGCGCCGAGGCTCTGGCGATCCCGCGCACCGGCTCCGTGAGCACGACCGCCCCGGCGTCCCGGGCGATCGACGCGCTGTCGTCGGAGCTGCCGTTGTCGACCACGACGACCTCGTCGGCCGGCCGGGTCTGGGCCGCGAGGGCGGCGAGGCACCGCCGCAGGTGCACGGCATCGTCCCGCACGGGGATCACGACCGAGACACGGGGCATCCGTCGATCCAACCGGCTGTCGCCTGTGCGGATTGCCGGACCGCGTTTCCCGGCATTCCTGTGTCCTGACCCAGAGCGCAGCGCGCACGTTCGGTGGCGACACACCCCGGTGCACGCCGGGGGTGACGACTACCGGAAGGCCGACCATGACCACGAACCCACCCGGGAACGACTCCGGGACGCCCATCCACGACCGCACCGCAGCCTCCGAGGGCCACGAGGTCGCCCCCGGCGTGACCGTGCCGTCGTACGCCAGCGGTACCCCCGCCGCGCGACCCGCAGATCCCGGTGCGCCGCAGACCTACGACCCGTACGGCGACAGCGCCGCCGAGGTGCCGTTCGACGCACCCCTCGACGCCGTCCCGGCCGACGAGCAACTCCCCGCCGTCCCGTCCGCCGCGTCCGGCGGCAGCGTCAGCGACTCCGGCGGCGCCGGTAGCTCCAGCGGCGATGGCAGCGGCTCCGGCAAGGCCGACGCGGCCAAGGGTGCCGCGCAGGACGTTGCCGGCGACGCCAAGGAGAAGGCCGCGAACGTCGCGGGCACCGCCAAGGAGCAGGCGTCGAAGGTCGCCTCCGAGGCGACCGACCACGCCAAGCAGCTCTACGGCCAGGCGTCGGAGAACCTCAAGCAGCAGGCCGGTGAACAGCAGCAGCGTGCGGCCGGCGGGCTCCGCTCCCTCGGCGAGCAGCTCGGGCGCATGGCCGAGAACGACGACGAGCAGGGTGTCGCCTCGAAGGTCGTCCGTGACCTGTCCGGCCGTGCGACCTCGGCTGCCGGGTTCCTCGAGAACCGCGACCCGGGCTCGCTGCTCGACGAGGTGAAGACCTTCGCCGCCAAGCGTCCCGGAACCTTCATCGCGATCGCCGCGGGTGCTGGACTGCTGGCCGGGCGCCTGACCAAGGCACTCGCGACCGAGATCAAGCACGAGAAGGAGGCCGGCGACGGCACCACCGGGACCGGGAGCGGCGTATGAGCCAGTCCGTCCCCGGCGCGACGCCCCTGGGGGAACCCACCCCGGAGGAGCGTGCTGCGACCACGCCGCTCGGTGAGCTGCTGTCCGACGTGTCGCGCGACCTCTCCAGCCTGTTCCGGCAGGAGGTCGCCCTGGCGAAGGCCGAGCTGACCGACTCCGCGAAGAAGGCCGGCAAGGCGGGCGGGATGTTCGGCGGCGCCGGGCTGACCGCGATCTTCGCGCTGCTGTTCCTGTCGATCGCCGCATGGTGGGGCCTCGGCTACTTGATCGGCAACGCCTGGTCCGCACTGATCATCGCGGTGGTCTACGCGATCGTCGCCGCGATCCTGGCCGTCCGCGGGCGCAAGGAGATCAAGCAGATCACCGGTGCCCCGCAGACGGTCGAGACCGTGAAGGAAGTCCCCGAGACACTCAAGCCCAACACCGGGAGGAAGCCATGAGCACCCCAGACGAGATCCGCGCCGACATCGAGCGCACCCGCGGCGAACTCGGCTCCGACGTCGACGCACTCGCCGACAAGGTCAGCCCGTCGTCCATCGCCCACCGCCAGAGCGAGAAGGTGAAGGGCCGGTTCCAGGACGTCCGTGAGTCCGTGATGGGCGCGGCCCAGTCGGCTCGCTCGAGCGCCTCCGGGTCCGCCTCGGGCGCGACCGGCCAGGCGAAGGACGTCGCGCAGAAGGGCGTCGAGAAGGCGAAGGGCAACCCCCTGGCCGTGGGCCTCATCGCGTTCGGTGCCGGTTGGCTCGTGTCGTCGCTCCTGCCGACCACCGAGAAGGAAGAAGAACTCGCCGGTGAGCTGAAGGACAAGGCGGCGCCGCTCGTCGACGAGCTCAAGGAACAGGCGAAGGACGCCGGGTCGCAGCTCGGCGACGTCGCGACGGAGCACGCGCAGGACCTCAAGGGCACCGCCCAGGAGGCCACGCAGACGGTCAAGGACGAGGCGCAGGGCGCCGCGTCCGACGTCAAGGACAACGCGCAGGGTGCGGCGGACGACGTCCGCAGCAGCTGAGCGGGACCCGATGGCGGACGGGAGGCACGGTGCCAGCTGGCACCGTGCCTCCCGTCCGTGAAGCGGTAGCGTTCCGGGCATGGACCCGATCGACGAGCTCGCTGCGGAGCTCCGACAGTCCATCGGCCGGGTCGTGCGTGCCGCACGACGCGACGCGGACGCGCTGCCGGCCACACACACCACCACCCTCGGGTTCCTGCACCGCGAGGGCTCGATGACGATCGCGGAACTCGCGCGCCGCCGAGGCGTGAAGCACCAGGGGCAGTCCCGCACGGTCGGCGAACTGGCCGAGCTCGGGTACGTCGACCGGACGGTGTCGGACACCGACCGCCGGGCGTCGGTCATCCGGATCACGGACGCCGGCCGGGCCGCGCTGCAGCGTGACATGGACGCCCGCACGGACTGGCTGGCCGACGCGATCCGCGAGGAGACCGACGCCGAGGAGCGTGCGCTGCTGCGCCGTCTGCCCGAACTGTTCGAGCGGGTCGCACGTCGGGCCGACTGAACGACCCCTCACCTTCCGGGCAGCCACAGAAGTACAACACGGCTGTACAGTTGTCCGCATGGAGTTGACGAAGTACAACCACGCCACCGTCGTCCTCGAGCAGGACGGCGTCACCCTCGTCATCGACCCCGGCGTGTTCACGCCCGAGGCCGTCGATCTCGTCCGCGGAGCCGCGGGCGTCCTCGTCACGCACGACCACGCCGACCACTTCGACATCGACGCTCTCCGTGCGGGGCTCGCCGCGAACCCGGACCTCGTCATCCGCGGTCCGGAGACCGTCGTCGAGCAGCTCGGCGAACACCACGGCCGGGTCGCAGCGGTGCACGCCGGCGACACGATCACCGTCGGACCGTTCTCCGTCCGGGTCTTCGGCGAGCAGCACGCGGTCATCCACCCCGACATCCCCTCCACGGCGAACGTCGGCTACCTGGTGGACGACGCCGTGTTCCACCCGGGCGACGCGTACCTCGAGCCCGGCGTCCCGGTGCCGACCCTGCTCCTGCCGACGAGCGGGCCGTGGACGAACACCGCCCAGGCCGTCGACTACGTGCGAGCCGTGGCACCGGAGCGGGCCGTGCAGATCCACGAGGCGATGCTGAGCGAGCTCGGCCAGCAGTCCGCCGCGCGCTTCCTCGGCCCGGACGGTCTCGGGCCGGTGCCCGTCCTGATCCTGCCGGCGGGGGAGACGATCACCGTCTGACGGACGCGGGACGCCCCTGGGAGGCGATCCGGGCCTCCCGAGCAGCATGGACGGATGGCCGACGCACCCACCACAGCAGTCCTCTTCGACATCGACGGCACCCTTGCCGACTCGAACTACGCGCACATCGACGCATGGTGGCGGGCGTTCCTGGCGGCGGGGGAGTCCGTCGACGCCTGGCGGATCCACCGCGCGATCGGGATGGACTCGGCGAAGCTGCTCGAGACGCTGCTGCCGGACGCGTCCCAGGAGACCCGCGACACCGCGAAGCAGTTCCACACCGCCTACTACGCCGAGCAGATGCCACGGCTCCGGCTGTTGCCGGGTGCGCGCGAACTCCTGCAGGCCGTCGCCGAGGCCGGGCACGCCGTGGTCCTGGCGACCAGTGCGCCCGAGCACGAACTCGCCCGCCTGCGCGACCTGCTCGACGCGGGTGAGTGGGTCACCGCCGAGACCAGCTCCGAGGACGTCGAGCAGGCGAAGCCGGACCCCGGCATCATCCGGGTCGCGCTCGACAAGGCCGGGGTCTCCGCCGACGACGCCGTGATGGTCGGGGACGCCATGTGGGACGTCGAGTCCGCCGGCAAGGTGGGGGTCCGGTGCGTCGGCGTGATGACCGGCGGCATCGGCGGTGACGAGCTCCGCGGTGCCGGAGCGGCCGAGGTGTACGACGACGCGGCGGCCGTGCTCGCGGCGTTCCGCGCCGGCAAGGGCCCGATCGCGGCACTCGGTCAGCGCGCCTGACGGGCGATGCCGGTCGCGCCTGACGGGCGATGCCGGTCGCGCCCGACGGGCGCCTCGGTTTCCGCGTCGTCGGTCGCCCGTGCCAGGATCGACGTTCGTGATCACGATCGAACGCGTGTCCTGGGACGACCCCCGCAGCGTGGTGCTCCGCGCCCGCATGGACGACGAGATGCACGAACGCTACGGGTCGGCGAACGCCGGCGAGGACCCGGCGGTCACCGCCGAGCGGGGTCGTGCGCTGAGCGTCGACCCGTCGACCGTCGTCACGTCGATCCTGGCCGTGGACGAGTCCGGTGAGCCGGTCGGGCACATCGCCGTCCGGCGTCTGGGTGACGAGGTCGAACTGAAGCGGCTCATCGTGCTGGCCTCGGCACGCGGCAAGGGCGCGGCCACCGCGCTGCTCGACGAGTGCGAGCGCGTCGGCCGTGAACTCGGCGCGCCGCGGCTCATCCTGCAGACCGGCGACAAGCAGCCCGACGCCGTGGCGCTCTACCGCAAGACCGGCTGGGACCAGATCGCGGTCTACGAGCCCTACGCGGCAACCATGCCGTGGTCGTTCTGCTTCGAGAAGGCCCTGTAGCCCGACCCCGTCCCGTATTGCACTTTCGGTGGGAGAGTGCAATTCTTGCTCGGTGAGCACCACCGAACGCACCCGCGCGCTGCGCCGACGCATGATCGTCGAGGCACGTCGGGCGACGGTCGAACACGGGCTGCACGGCTTCACCATCGAGCAGCTCTGCGAGACCGTCGGGGTGTCGCGCCGCACGTTCTTCAACCACTTCGGGTCGAAGGACGACGCCGTGCTCGGCATCGAGCTCAACGCCGACCTCGAGGCGATCGACGCCTACGCCGCCGGCGGGATCGTCCCCGGCGACCTCGACCCGCTCGACTCGATCGTCGCGCTCGCGGTCGATCAGCTGCGACGCGTCGGCATCGACCGCGCGGACGAGGTCCTCGTCCGCGGCGTCTTCGAGCGGGAGCCCGCGCTCGTCGCGCGGTTCCTGTCCGCCACCGACGCGCAGCTCGGCCGCATCACCGCGGCGGTCCGCACCCGGTTCGGCTGGGACGACCCGGCCGACCGTCGCGCGCGCCTGGTGACCGAGGCGGCCGCGGCGCTCGCGAAGGTGACGGCGGAGACGTACTTCGACGACGCCTTCGACGAGACCACCGGGCCGACGTTCGACGCCCTGCTCACCGAGAACCTCCGCCTGCTCAGGGCGGTCACCACGACCGAACGGGAACACACCACATGAGCGCCACCGCGCCGGGCACCACCAAGCGTGCCCGCCCAGGCTCCGACGGCCCGCTGCTCCTCACGCAGCGTCGCATCTGGATCATCTTCTCCGCCCTGATCGCGGGGATGCTGCTCTCCAGCCTCGACCAGACCATCGTCTCCACCGCGATGCCCACCATCGTCGGCGAGCTCGGCGGCGTCGCGCACCAGGCCTGGCTGACGACGGGGTACCTGCTCGCCTCCACCATCGTGATGCCCGTCTACGGCAAGTTCGGCGACGTCCTCGGGCGCCGCAACCTGTTCCTCATCGCGATCGCGCTGTTCACCATCGCGTCGGCCGGTTGCGCGTTCGCCACGGACTTCACGCAGCTCGTGGCGTTCCGCGCCATGCAGGGGCTCGGCGGCGGTGGGCTGATGATCCTGTCGCAGGCCATCATCGCGGACATCGTGCCGGCCTCGCAGCGCGGCAAGTACCTCGGCCCGCTCGGTGCGATCTTCGGCCTGTCCGCCATCGGTGGCCCGCTGCTCGGTGGGTTCTTCGTGGACCACCTCACCTGGAACTGGGCGTTCTACATCAACATCCCGGTCGGCATCGCGGCGTTCTTCGTGGCGTGGTTCGCGCTGACCCTGCCGAACAAGAAGGCGACGAAGCGGATCGACGTCCTCGGCGTGCTGTTCATGTCCGCCGCGACCACGTGCCTGGTGTTCTTCTCGGAGTTCGGCGGCAGTAAGGACCACGGCTGGGACGCCCCCGAGACCTGGGCCTGGTTCGCCGGTCTCGTCGTCTCGGCAGCGCTCCTGGTGTTCGTCGAGTCCCGTGCGCAGGACCCGGTGCTCCCGCTGTCGTTCTTCCGCAACCGCACCTTCCTGCTGGCCACCGGCATCGGCCTCGTGCTCGGCATCGGCATGTTCGCCGCGATCGGCTTCGTCCCGACGTTCCTGCAGATGGCCTCCGGCACCTCGGCCGCGGTCTCCGGCCTGCTGATGCTGCCGATGATGGCCGGCCTGATCGGCACCTCGATCGCTTCGGGTGTCCTGATCACCAAGACCGGGCGCTACCGGATGTTCCCGATCGTCGGCACGGTCCTGGTGGCCATCGCGATGCTCGCGATGACCCAGCTGGCGGCGGACACCCCGATCTGGCTGATCTGCGCGTACCTGTTCGTCTTCGGTGCGGGGCTCGGCCTGATCATGCAGGTGGTCGTCCTCGTCGCGCAGAACGCCGTGCCCGCCGAGCAGGTCGGTACCGCCACGTCGACGAACAACTACTTCCGCGAGGTCGGCGCCTCCCTCGGCACCGCCGTCTTCGGAGCGCTCTTCACCGCGCGGCTCACGACGTCGCTGACCGACGTGTTCCGCGGTGCCGGTGGGTCGGCGACCGATGCGGCGTCGTCGGCGGGCAGCATCGACCCCGCGACGGTTGCGAAGCTGCCCGAGGCGGTGCAGGACGGCATCGTGAACGCGTACGCCGACTCCCTGGCGCCCGTGTTCTGGTACCTGCTGCCGTTCATCGCCATCGCGTTCCTGCTCGCCCTGTTCCTGCCGCAGATCACGCTGTCCGACACGGCCGGCATGGTCGCCCGTGGCGAGGCCGTCGGCGGCGACGAGGCCGACGAGCTCGAGCGCGCCCAGCGCGCGGCGCGTGCGGAGCACGCGCAGCCGGTCGAGCCCGCGGACCGCACGCAGCAGTAGCCCGCCTCGCGAAAGCGACAGATCTGCGCGGAACGTCCGCGGACATCTGTCGCTTCCGCGTCGGCCATCGTGCGCGACGCGCGAGATCTGTCGCCTTGGCGGTGTGGTCGGTACCGTGCGCGGACGGGAGGCTCGGGGCCAGCTGGCACCGGGCCTCCCGTCCGTCGTGGCGTGCGTCCACCGCCGCGGCCGAGTGCGGCGGCACCCGCATCGCGAAAGCGACAGACTGCCGCGGAACATCGGCGGCGCACTGTCGCTTCCGCGGAGATGACGTGAGCGCCTCGGGGAGCAGCGTCGCTTCCGCGTGCAGGACTGGACCGGCTGCGCCGGCGCGTGGCGCTACGCCCCGGTGCTCGCGCGCGGCACGAGCCGCGTCGGCAGGGCTGCGGCCTCCGCGGCCGTGCCGTCGAGCATCGCCAGGAGCCGCAGCGCCGCAGTCCGGCCGAGGTCGGCGCCGGGCAGCGCCACGCTCGTCAGGGCCGGGGCGGTGACCGACGACGACGGCAGGTCGTCGAAGCCCGCGACCGCGAGTGCACCGGGGACGGCGATGCCGAGCGCACCGGCGACCCGCAGCACTCCGTAGGCGAGGGTGTCCGCGGCCGCGACGACGGCGGTGACGTCGTCGTCCTGCCAGGCCTCGATGACGTGCTCGGTGGCCGAGGCCGCGGCCTCCACGGTCAGGTCGGCACGGGCGGTGACCTCGGACACCGTGATGCCGGCGTCCGCGCAGGCCTGCTCGAACAGCTCGCGGCGCACGCCGAACGTCGCCGCCCGCGAGGTGCCGTCGAGGTAGCCCACGTGCCGGTGCCCCTGGGCGTGCAGGTGGGCGACGAGGTCGTGCACACCGGTGGAGAGGTCGTAGTTGACGGCCTCGGGGCCTCCGGGAGCGTCGAGCAGCACCACGGGGACGCTCGCCGACATTGGCTCGTCGACGGCGGGGGCATCGACCAGGATGCCGGCCGGCCGCAGCCGTTCGAAGCGCCGGACGTCGGCCGCGACCGGCTGCGCGCCCCGCTCGGTGACGGAGAGCACGAGCTGGAACCGGTCGCCCAACGTGTCGCGGACGCCACGGATGACCTCCGCGAAGAACGGGTTCGACAGGTCGGGGGCGATGAACACGACGAGGTCACCGCTGCCACGGGCCAGGGAGCTGGCAGCGTGGTCGACGACGTAGCCGAGGTCCTCCACGGCGTCGCGGACCCGCGCTGCGATGGGGGCGGAGACCCGCCCGCGGTCCTTGCCGTTCACGACGAGGGAGACCGTGGCGATGCTCGTGCCCGCACGCTCGGCCACCATCGCAGCGGTCACACGACGGCTCGGGGCGGCGGGGGAGGGCACTCGTCGATGCTAGCGAGCGCGGTGGTCGAACTTGACGTCAAGCGCTTGACGTGTTTCGATGTCAAACGCTTGACGCGCCATGTCGCCAGCGCTCTGCCGGCTCGTGGATCCCCACCACGTCGAGCACTCACCTCGATTCCCCGAAGAAGTGGAGCGCCCAGCGTGCCCGATGCGACCCAGCCCGCCGCGAAGATCATCCTCGACTGCGACCCCGGCCACGACGACGCCGTGGCGCTCCTGCTCGCCCACGGCAGCCCGGCGATCGACCTGCTCGCGGTGACCACCGTCGTCGGCAACCAGACCCTGCCGAAGGTCACCCGCAACGCCCTGGCCGTCGCCCGCATCGCCGGCATCACCGGGGTGCCGTTCGCTGCCGGTGCCGCCCGCCCGCTGCTGCGCCAGATCGAGGTCGCGCCGGACATCCACGGCGAGAGCGGCCTGGACGGCCCGATGCTCCCCGAGCCGTCGTTCGACCTCGACGAGCGCCACGCCGTCGACCTGATCATCGACACCGTGATGGCGCACGAGCCCGGCACGGTCACCCTCGTGCCGACCGGCGGCCTGACGAACATCGCCCTCGCGGCCCGCAAGGAGCCCCGCATCGTCGAACGCGTCAAGCAGGTCGTGCTCATGGGCGGCGGCGTGCACGTCGGCAACTGGAGCCCGGTCGCCGAGTTCAACATCGTCATCGACCCCGAGGCCGCGGCCATCGTGTTCGAGGCCGGCTGGGACGTCGTGATGGTCGGCCTCGACCTGACGCACCAGGCCCTGGCCACCCCCGAGGTCGCCGCGCGCATCGCCGGCGTCGGCACCGCCCCCGCCGCGTTCGTCGGCGAGCTGCTCGACTTCTTCGGCCAGACCTACAAGGACGCCCAGGACTTCGACGCCCCGCCGGTCCACGACCCCTGCGCCGTCGCCTACGTCATCGACCCCACGATCGTCCGTGCCGTGAAGGTCCCGATCCACGTCGAGACCCAGGGCGCGCTGACGCTCGGTATGACCGTCGCCGACTTCCGCGCCCCCGCACCCGAGGACTGCCGCACGAGCGCCGCGATGGAGCTCGACCATGGCCGCTTCTGGGATCTCGTCGTCGACGCCCTCGAGCGCATCGGGGAGACGGCCGACACCGGCTGGACCCCACGTGCCGCCGCCGACGCCGTCGAAGCCGGCATCACCACGACCCCGGAGCGCTGAACCCCCATGACCACCACCTCGACGAAGAAGTCGATCGGCGCCCTCACCGCCGCACTCCTCGCCGCGTGCATCGCGTTCCAGCTGAACGCGAGCATGCTGAGCCCCGCCCTCGTCACGATGGCGCGCGAGCTGCACACGGACGACGCCACCATCGGCCTGTCGCAGACCCTGTACTTCACCCTCGCGGCGCTGTTCTCGCTGTTCCTGCCGCGGTTGTCCGACATCGTCGGCCGCAAGCGCGTGCTGATCGGCATGCTCGCCGTGATGCTGGTCGGCAGCATCGTCGCCGCGCTCGCGGTGAACGTGCCGATGCTGTTCGCCGGTCGCATCATCCAGGGCGTCACCGGTCCAGTCGTCCCGATCTGTCTGCTCGTCCTGCGCAACGAGATCAGCGACCCGAAGCGCTACGGCGCCGCCCTCGGGCTGCTCACCGCGGTGAACGGTGGCATCGCGGGCGTCGACGCGCTGGCCGGCGGGTGGATCGCGACGAACTTCGGGTTCCGCGGGATCTTCTGGGTCATCGCCGTCGTCACCGTGATCGCGCTGGCACTCGTCGCCGTCTGGGGTGTCGAGTCGAAGCCCTCCGCCGGTACCCGGATGGACTGGGTCGGCGTCGTGCCCCTCGTGGTGAGCGTCGGTGCGCTGCTCACGGCGTTCAACGAGGCCGGCAAGATCGGCGCCGCGAACCCGGTGCTCGTGGTCGGTGGCGTCGTCGTCGCGCTCGTCGCCTTCGCCGTGTTCTGGGCCGTCGAGTCGCGGGTGCGGGAGCCGCTGGTCGAGACCCGGTTCCTCAAGCGCCGTGCCACCTGGGCGCTGCTGACGACGACGTTCCTGACCATGACCGGCGTCTTCGCCGTGGTCAACGGACTCGTCACGAGCCTCGCGCAGAACGGTGACGCCGGCTTCGGGATGGAGCCCGACCTGGCCTCGCTCGTGTTCCTCACCCCGTACGCGCTGGTCGGGTGGATCGTCGGACCCTTCGCCGGTCGCCTCGCCCCGACCATCGGGTACCGCGCCGTCCTGCGCGTCGGCCTGATCGGCAGCATCGTCTCGACCGTCCTGATGGCGCTCGTCGGGGTGCACTCGCTGCCGGTCCTGGTCACCGCGACCGTGCTGATCGGCGTCACCTACGCCGGCATCGCGAACATCATCCTGAACGGCCTCGGCATCGTGCTGTCACCGGAGTCGAACCCCGGGTTCCTGCCCGGCCTGAACGCCGGTGCGTTCAACCTGGGCGCCGGGGTCAGCTTCGCCGTCCTGCCCGCACTGCAGATCGCGCTCGGGGTCGGCGGGTCCGCGGGCACCGCCGGGTACTCCGGTGGCATGCTGCTCGGGGCTGCGATCACGACCGTCGCACTCGCCGTCTCGTTCCTCATCCCCCGTCCGGAGGGCGCCGAGACCGCGTCCGTCGCCCCGCAGAAGGAGACCGTCCGTTGACCGAGAGCATCGTCGTCGTCGGGTCGCTGAACGCGGACCTGGTGGTCCGCACCGCGCGCTTCCCCCAGCCCGGTGAGACCCTGCAGGGCTCCGACCTCGCGATCCTGCCCGGGGGCAAGTCCGCCAACCAGGCGGTGGCTGCCGGGAGGCTCGGGGGCACGGTGCGCATGATCGGTGCGGTCGGCGACGACGGGAACGGTGTGCTGCTCCGCGACTCCGTCGCGGCTGCGGGTGTCGACACGACGCACGTCGCGATCCGGGAGGGCGTCGCGACCGGCACCGCCGTCATCACGGTCGACGCCGCAGGCGAGAACACCATCGTGATCTCCGCCGGGGCGAACGGCACGCTCACGCCGGACGACGTGCCGGCCGACGTCTTCGCCGGCGCCGCGGTGCTGGGGCTCTGCCTCGAGGTGTCGATCGACGTCGTCCTCGCCGCCGCACGGGTCGCGCGCGCCGCCGGGGTCACGGTGCTCACGAACCTGTCGCCGTTCGGTGCCGTGCCGGCGGAGCTCCTCGAGCTGACCGACGTCCTGCTGGTGAACGAGCACGAGGCCGCGGCGCTCGGTGACCACGGCGTCGCCCGGTCGATCGTCACCCGCGGCGGTGCCGGCTGCGTCGTGCACGACGGGGGTGCCGAGCCGGTGTCGATCGACGCCGTCCGGGTCGAGCCCGTGGACACCACGGGCTGCGGCGACGCCTTCATGGGTGCGGTGGCGCTGC
>NZ_CAJCKD010000031.1:0-42411 GCF_903970855.1 Curtobacterium sp. ME12 | reverse complement strand
GCCTTGTCCGCGAGGAACGCCGCGACCTCGGTCGGGTCGACCGGTGCGGTGGTGATCTGCTCGAGCTCGTGCGGTTCGGAGATCTCGTGGTCGAGGAACCCGGCACGCCACCGGGCGAACTGCCGAAGGTCCGACCGGTACGCACGGATCGTGTTCGGCGACAGGGACGCTTCGGCGAAAACCCGCGGTGATGCGTCCGCCGGTACCACCACCGCGGTACCTGTGCCAGCCGGCGATCCGTTGCCCGCTGCTGCCCGTTGCCGTGCGAATGCGGTCCGGGACCGTTCCGCCGCAGCGCGCTGTGCCGCGGTCGCGCTCCGCCTCAACGCGCGCGCATCATCGAATGCCGGAGTCACATCGAGATCGGACGGAGACGCGTCGGTCATGACTGCTCCTTCTTGAACCCCGGCTACCAGCACTGTACGGGCCCCGACCGACGTCACCATGAGACGAGCCGAACTGCCCGGCGGCGACTTGCGGCGCGGTTGGTAGGTGTTTGTAGTGGAATGCTTTGAGGTCGTGATCAGACGAGTGCGACGCAGCGACCACCCTGAGGTGCAGCAGCACCTCCATGACGATAAAGACGTCACCCGGGAGCGCCTCGACGCGTTCGTCCGCGCCGACGACGCGACGCAGCTGCGGGTCCTCGCCGAACTGCGAGCACGCTCCGCCGACCAGGAAACCACGCTCCTCCTCACCCTTGAGGCCGCTGGCATCGCCATCCTCGCTGTCATGCTCAGCGTCACCCCACACGACGTGTTCCCTGCACCGCCGAAACCTGACGAGGGATGGGTCAGCTACGTCGTGTTCCTCATCGTCTGCATCACCCTCGGAGCGTTCGCGATGGTGATCCTGCTGCCCTCGATCTGGCATGCCGTCATCGGCAACCGCAACCACACTCGAGCAGTCGTCTGGCTCGCCGCATACGCGCACGCCCTCCAAGAACGACCGCGGACCTGGCTCGAACGACGATCGCGGCGGAACCCGCGGACGAGTCGCTCCATCGCGTGACGAGCACGACGCATGGTGGCGATCCACAGTAGCGCTCTCCCCCGCCCGTACAGTGGTTGCTCGTGGGCTGAGCGACCGCGCCGGAGCTTCAGCCCACAGGGACAACGAAAGACCCGCCCCTGCGTCAACAGGAGCGGGTCCGAGTTGGCCCTCCGAGTGGAAAGCCAGGGGCCGATACGGGACCCCGAGCAGTGAAACTCGGGTCCAGTGTAAACCGGGTCCGCCCGGATTGCACCCCTGGTGCAGCCGCTTCTTGTGTCCGCCGGCGCCGGACCCGCAAGGAGGTGGTGATCTGATGTCGCAAGACGAGGACACCCACCGCAGGCGGCAGATCCCCTGGCTCGGCATCGCGACCCTCGCGATGACCATCGCCAGGTTCCTGCTCGACCTGTGGCGTGCACGGTAACCAGGCAAGGAAAGGGCGGCTCCCACATCACGGTGTGGGAGCCGTTCCTCGACGTCGACGAGCCGCTTTTAACCGGAGTCGGTGTGCGTGCGCTTCTGATCAGTGGTGATGCGCGCCCTGCTTCTGACCGCTGTCATTATCGTCGGTGCCGCCCATCATGCGAAGCATCGACCAGGAACCACTGCGGATGAACACCACGAGCAGGACCGCCGCGATCAGGAGGAACACGATGTTGAGCCAGGTGGTGTAGTTCCAACTGATCGAGGACGTGGCCACGCTCAGGTGCCGGTTCGTGGGGACCAAGCCCAGCGGGGTGAAGAGCAGCTCGACGGCGTAGCCGGCGAGGACCATGGCGCCGTAGATCCCGGTGATCCGGAGGGCGGCTTTCCAGCCGTAGTACTTCCGGTAGATGACGATGATCGGGATGATGATCAGGTCCGCGAAGATGAAGCTGATCACTCCGCCGAAGCTGATCCCGCCGTTCCACAGCACTGCCGCGAGGGGCACATTGCCGACGGAGCAGACGAAGCTCACCATCGCCAGCAGCGGGCCAATGAGCGGGTCGATGAGGAACGCCAGCGTGGGATGCCCCTCGAAGAACACCGCCTGCAGCCAGGCTTTCGGCACCCACGCATCGAACGCGCCGGCGATGAGCAGGCCGATGATGATGTCGCGGAGCACGGACGCCCAGTCCATGACGAAGTACTGCGACACGCTCGTCAGCCCCGGCTTCGAAAACAGCCGCCGCCAGAACCCCTGATCGCCCTGCACGGACATGTCCATCGCCGCATGCCCCTCCATCGATCCGGCAAGCCCCTTGTCGGCCTGCTCGCGGGCGGCGTCGAGGATCTTGCCACGCATCCAAAGCCGGAAGCCGAGGGCGATGAGGATGATCATGATCGGACCGCCGACGAACTCTGCGACGGTGAACTGCCAGCCCATCACGAAAGCCAGGATCAGGCCCAGTTCGACGACGAGGTTTGTCGACGCGACCTCGAACGCCATCGCGGACGACAGGCTCGCCCCTTTCCGGAACAGAGCACGCGCCAATGCGACGGCCGCGTAGGAGCAGGACGACGACAGGGCGCCGAGTCCGGTCGCGACGCTGATCGCGCGAGGCGAGTCGTCCCGCATCAGCTTCGTGATCTGGTCCGTGCGGACGACAGCTTGGATGATGCCGGACAGGGTGAAGCCGAGGATGAGGGGCCAGAGGATCTCCCACCCCATGGAGCCAGCGGCTGCGAGGGCGTCGCCGAGCGCGTTGAGGATGAACATGTGCACCTACTTCGTTGCGGTGCGGGCAGATTGTCCCGCGGCGTCGTGCGGATGAGGGAGACCGGACCGGGTCGGACCGGACCGGACCGGTTGCGCGCCGAGGGGGCGGTCGAGCCTGCGTCGGCGCGCGCCGAGGTCACTTGGATGCGAGCATGTCCCGCATCTGGGTGATCTGCTCGGTCTGGCTCGTCACGATCGACTTCGCCAGGGCGACCGTGTCAGCGTTCTTGCCCTTGGTGAAGTCGGTTCTCGCCATGTCGACGGCGCTGGTGTGGTGCTGGATCATCTGCTCGAGGTAGAGCTTCCCGGCGTCCCGCGGGGAAGCGTCCTGGAGGTCCTGCATGTCGGAGTCAGACATCATCCCGGACATCGAGGGGTGATCCATCCCGGACGTGCTCGGCATCTGAGTCGGCTCGTTCCAGCTCTTCAGCCACCCGGTCATCGTCGTAATCTCGGGGGCCTGTTCGGCCTTGATCTGCTTCGCCAACGTCACAACGTCGGCCTCCACGCCGGAGCCCTTCGCGAGGAGCATGTCGCTCATCTCGACGGCCTGCTGATGGTGCGGCAGCATCTGCTGCGTGAACATAACGTCCTGACCGTTGTGCGACGCCACGGACGACGAAGACTCGGACGACGAGGAGTCCGACGACGACGTGTCCGGGCTGCTGGTGTTGGTGGTGGAGCAGCCGGCGAGGGTAAGCCCGATGGTGAAGGCTGCGGCGGCCGCGAGAGCGCGCGTGGAGGTGGTCTGCATGGTGAATTCCGTTTCCATGGATGCGTCAGATGGGTGCGGGCAGGCGACTGCCTGCCCGGGGTCTGGGCATGCGGGAGCTCCCGAAGGGTGGGAGGACCCGCCGGGGTGGAATCAGACTCGGATGATCTGCAACGCCGATCGTGACGGCGGTCGCGGCACCGAGATACCGCGTGCCACGTGGGCTGCGAGGGCGAGCAGCCGGGCGAGGAGGTGCAGCACGCCGCCGCTGCGGGCGCGGAGCAGCACCCATGCGAACAGCGCGATCGTCAGCATGCACGCCATGCCCATCAGGGAGCACATCAGCGCACACAAGCCACCATCGCAGCCGGCATCGGTGAGGACAGCCATCACCGCAATCGCGGGCACCGCGTGTTCTGCGTCATCGGCGGCCACGGTGTGACTGGTGGCAGCGGCCGGGTGGTGCTCCATCGCGGCAGTGGGAGCGGTCATCGGATGCTCGTGGTCGGCGGTGTGCCCAGCCATGGTGTGCATCAGGACCGTGAACCCGACCAGTAGCAGCAACGCCACCGTCGCCGTGACCTGCAACAGCAGCCGGCGTCGCGGAGACGTGGTGATGATCATCTGGTTTCAGTGGGTCATGGAGCGGAAAGCGTCAGCCGTGCGAGGCGACAGGTGACCGTGATGATACCCCCACGGGGTACCCGTCGTCCGAGGATCGCGGGGGGGGGGGGGGGGGGGGGGGGGGGCAGCAGCCGGCACAGGTATCGAGATGCGGAAGATCCTCGGTGCGGTCACGGGGTGGTGGGTGCATACTGGTGGGGTCTTCGGACCCGGCAGTGGGGCTTGCCGGACCCAACCTCGACACCCGTCGACAACAGTCCCTATCTCAGCTGGTTGCGATTCTGCGCGCCTGAGGTAGGGAGAGGTCATGGTCGAATCGAACACTGCCGGCGTTGTCGTCGTCGGCGTGCAGCCAGGGCAGGCGCACGACGTCGTCGGCGTCGCGGCTGCCGTCGCTGAACGGTTCAGCGCCCGCCTGGTGTGTGTGGTCGTCGATCCGGCACTGCTGTCAACGGGGCTCCGTGCGGACGGGTCAGAGATCATCGAACCGATCGACCCGGACACGGCGGACAGCAAGCCGCAGCAGCTCCCCGACGACGACGTGCGGGTCATCGGAGATCTTGCTGCAGCGCGATCAGTTGACGTGGAGATCTTCTCCCGCGTCGGGGATCCGAGTCACGCACTCGCGGCGGTGGCCGAGGAACGTGACGCGGTGATGATCGTCGTCGGATCGCAGACTGGCCGACGCCGGATGGCGGAACTGCTCACCGGGTCCGTCGCCGCGCACCTGACCCATCAGCAGCACCGGCCGGTGCTGGTCGTCCCGCATGACCCGGTCGGCGTCACCGTTTTCCGGCCGTCGGATGCCCTATGACGGGCACGTTGACGCTCCTGCGGCATGGGGAGAGCACCGCGAACGAAGCTGGCACCTTCACCGGTCTCTTTGACGTCCCGCTCACGCCTCACGGTGAAGAGCAAGCATCCGCAGCCGGACGGCTCCTCCGGTCAAACCACATCACGCCGGACGTCGTGGTCACCTCGACACTGCGCCGCGCCGTCCGCACCGCCGAATTGGTCTGCGACGCCCTCGGGACGCAGCTGCCAACGGAAGCGGTGTGGCAGCTCAACGAACGCAACTACGGCGCCCTGACCGGTATGACGAAGACCGACGCCCGCCGGATGCTCGGTGACGACGAGTACGTGCGGCTCCGCAGGTCCCGTACCGGCGCGCCGCCACCGATGTCGCTGCAGCTGTGGGAGGAACTGCGGTCAAGCTCCGCGCTGCGCGGCCTGCCCGACGGCGCCCTCCGACGCACCGAGGCACTCTCGGACGTCATCGAGCGGGTCCGCCCCGTCCTGCACGACCGGCTCCTGCCGATGCTGCGGGCCGGGCGGAGCGTCCTCGTCGTCGCGCACGGGAACTCGCTCCGCGCGTTGTGCGCATGCATCGACGACCTCACCGACTCGGAGCTCGAGCATCTGAACCTGCCGACCGGGCAACCTGTGCAGTACCACCTTGGCCCCACGGGTGCTCTCTTCCCGCGTGGTGGGGCGTTCCTGGATCCGGTAGCAGCACAGCACGCCGCGGCGTTGGTCGCGGCAGAAGGCGGAACATGACCACCCGAACGGACACCCCGATGCCCGACGACCAGCTCCCCTCCGACCCCGACGTCGACGTCTCCGACCCGTCAACGGCGATGCGGCCGGTGCATCTGCGGTGGCGGTACGTCGGCCTCGTCGCCATCGGTGGGGCAGCCGGTACTGCTCTCCGCGACGTCATCAGTAGCCTGCTCCCCGCCCAAGGCGGGGCGAGTTGGTCGATCTTCTGGATCAACATCACCGGAGCGCTGGCCCTCGGTGTGCTGTTGGAAGCGCTCGCGCACCGCGGGCCCGATGCCGGCCGCCGGAGGGTGCTGCGGCTGCTCCTCGGCACCGGGGTCCTCGGTGGGTTCACCACCTACAGCACCCTCGCCGAGTCCACCGCCGCCCTGTTCCTCGACGGCCACGGCCTCGCCGGCACCGGCTACGCGCTCCTCACCGTCCTGTCCGGCGCGATCGCGACCGCCTTCGGTCTCGTCGTCGCCGGCTGGTTCCGCCCCCGAACGGAGGAAGCATGAGCCCGTTCCTGGTCCTCGCCGTCGCCCTCGGCGGCGGTGCCGGCGCTGCCGGCAGGTTCCTCCTCGACGGGCTCATCAACACCGGCCGAAAGTTCCGGCTCCCCGTCGGCACGTTGACGATCAACATCACCGGGTCGCTGCTGCTCGGACTCATCGTCGGTGCCGCCACCCACCTCGGCGCGTTGCCGGTCGCGGTCCTCGGCACCGGGGTGATGGGCGGCTACACCACGTTCAGCACCGCCAGCTTCGAAACCGTCCGCCTCGCCCGCAGCGGCCGCATCACCGCCGCCGCCGTCAACGGTCTCGGAATGCTCGTCGTCTCCGTCGCCGCCGCGACCGCCGGCATCCTCCTCGGCGGCACCCTATGACCACCCCACCCACTGACCACACCACACCCGCTCCAGAACCGGAGGTACCCATGCTGTTCGACGTCACGATCGAGATTCCCCGCGGCAGCGGCAACAAGTACGAAGTCGACCACACCACCGGCCGGATCCGGCTCGACCGAGCCGTGTTCACCAGCATGGTGTTCCCCCAGGACTACGGCTCCATCGACAACACCCTCGGCGATGACGGCGACCCCTTCGACGCGCTCGTGCTCCTGCCCCGTCCCACGTTCCCCGGCGTCGTCATCACGGTCCGGCCGGTCGGAATGCTGCGCATGGTCGACGAGAACGGCGGCGACGACAAAATCCTCACCGTCCCCGCCGGCGACGACCGCTTCGCGCAGCTGCAGGACATCGACGACATGCCGGAGCACACCCTCACCGAGATCGAGCACTTCTTCGCCCACTACAAGGAGATCGAGCACGGCAAGCACGTCACCACCAACGGATGGGTCGACCGGGCCGCTGCCGAAGCCGTCATCCGCACCGCACAGAACGCCCACACCCGACACCCGTGACCCACGGGTCCCAAGACCGCCGCGGGGAGGCACTGGCGCCGAGTGATCGCCAGCAGGACGTCCCCTCCGCCTCCCCGCGGCTCCCCCTCAGTCACAGACCAGCCCGACGTATAACCCGACCAGAAGGAGCGTCACCATGAACGACTACATCAGCGGCATCCACCACCACGGAACCCATCAGGGCGAGTACGTCACCCACCACGACCACCCCGTCACCATCGACGCCGTCCATGGCGCCCGCATCCTCGACTCCCGCGGCTACCCGACCGTCCGCATCACCCTCGAGCTCGACGACGGCCGCACCGTCACCGGCGACGCCCCGCGGGCGCATCCACCGGCGCCCACGAAGCCGTCGAGCTCCGCGACGGCGGTTCCGCGTTCGGCGGCCGCGACGTCACCCAGGCGCTCCACCTGATCAACACCGACATCTCAGGGCTCCTCACCGGCCGGCCCTGGTCGGCGATCGGACAGGTCGATGCCGCCCTCGCCGAACTCGACAGCACCACCGGGTACCGCCGGCTCGGCGCGAACAGCGTCGTCGCCACCTCGATCGCCGCCTCCAGGGCCCTCGCCCACGCCGCGGACCTGCCGCTCTGGCAGTGGATCGCAGAGATCACCGGCTCGACGCCGCGCCTGCCGGTCCCGCACTTCAACGTCCTCAACGGCGGCGCCCACGCAGCGAACAAGCTGGACTTCCAGGAGTTCATGATCGCCCCCGTCAACGCCTCATCGATGGCCGACGCCGTTTGCGCCTCGCCGCATTCATATAAGGCGCAGGCAATATCTCGTTCCGGCCCCGTCAACATCGTTGACTTCAGCGCCTCTTGCGGCGTTTACACGAAGTCTTTGCGAGCTTGTAGCGAGGAAACGTCCCTACCGATAGTCGTTGTAGTCAAGGGAAGCGTCGCAACAAGCTCTGTCGAGATTCGTGTTCCAAATTCGACCGTTACCAGTTGCACAAAGGCTACGCCTTTTAAGGCGGTGCCGATCTGCAGAAGCGTCGTCACCGAATTCCGGGAGAATCCGGACCTCGCAGTGGTTCGAATCCTAATTGAGTTGCAAATTATGCCGTAGGTCGGATCCCATCGTAGGTGATGCGCAGTTCGCTCGGTCCGCGGAGGAGCGCGTTGCGGCGGTAGGGCGGCGGGTCGATGACTAGCTTTGGGTTGATTAGGCGACTGAAAAGGTTGGCGAGCGCAATTTGTGTTTCGATGCGTGCCAGCGGTGCGCCGAAGCAGGCGTGAATGCCCGAACCGAAGCTGAGGTGGTCATTACCGGCGCGGTGTGGATTGAACTGGTCCGGGTCATCGAAGTGCCGCGGGTCGCGGTTCGCGGCGGCCCAGGCGATCCAGACCGGTGAACCGGCGGGGATGGTGACGCCGGCAACGGTGACGTCGGCGAGGGCGATATACTTCGGTGTCACCTGGGCGGGCGGTTCAACGCGGATGAGCTCCTCGAACACCTGCGCGATCGTGTGCGGGTGTTCGCGGATGAGGTCGATAGTCTCGGGATGGCGCAGCAGGGTGAGTGTGCCGTTGGCGATCATGTTGACGGTGGTCTCGTGCCCGCCGATGAGCAGCATGATGGACGTGTTCAGGATCTCGGTGCGCGACATCGGTCCGTCGGGACCGTGATCGTTGACGAGGCCCGAGAGCAGATCCCCCTGTGGGGTGCCCTTCCGGGCGTCGGCGAGGTCGCCGAGGTAGGCCGCCATCTCGCGGGATGCGTCGTCGGCTTCGCGGCGCTTCACCGCAGCGTCCGCGTCGTTGACCGCTTCCGGAGGCGCGATGATCGCTTGGCTCCACTCGTGGAAGCGGGGCTCGTCCTCCGGGGGGACGCCGAGTACGTCGCAGATCATCGCCACGGGCAGCGGATACGCGAAGGCTTCGACAACGTCGATCTCCGTGCGGTCGGCGAAGCCGTCGATGAGGTCATGGGTGATGACGTCGATGTCCTGGCGGAGCCCGTCGATGTAGTCGGCGGCGTGCGGCGGGCCGAAGTGGCGCATCGTCTGGCGGCGGAGCCGGTCGTGGACCGGCGGATCGGTCATCACAAACGCGGACGTCAGCCCAGGCTCCCCCGCGTCGGCACCCTCTTTACGGTGTGGTGCCATCGGGTCGGAGCTGATGCGGGGGTCGTGGACGAGTTGCAGGATCTCGTCGTACCCGGTGATGAGGAAGGCGCCGTTGTCGAGCTGCTGCACCGGCTGGGTGCGGAGCTGCTCGTAGTGGGGGTTGGGGTCGGGTCGGCTGTCCTGCTCGAGCAACGTCTCCCAGGTCGCCGACGCGGTCGCTATCGTCGATGCGGCGTCGGTGGTGGGTGTGGTCTGCGGGGTATCGGTCATCGTGTTCTGCTCCTGGTGGGTTCGATTGGTGGCAAGCGATGCCGAGCGCTACCGCGCCGCTGACAGCGTGGGGTCGGCGGCGGGATCAACCGTCGGGTCTTCGAGGGGGAAGGCTGCTCCGGCTTCGATCTGCGCCCGGTAGTACGGCAACCACTTCGACTGGTTCACGGCGACCGCGGCGACCAGACGACCGTCACGGCCGAACGTGACCACAGCGGATCGCTCTGAGAGGGATCCTTGTGCGATCTGTGCGGTGTCGGCGATCGCCGGTTCTCCCGTCGCTTTGAGCACCTGCCCGAACTGCGTCGTCCAGAACACCGGCACATCCCGGTGGGGTGTGTCCGTGCCGTGCACCATGTTCCGCGCCGCGGTCTCGGCCTGTCGGACAGCGGCGCCCCAGTGTTCACTCGTCCACACGCCAGACCCGGCGAGGGGGTTCGGGTGCCGGGCGATGTCCCCGGCGACGAACACGTCGAACAGGGGCTGCCCGTCGGCGCCGAGGGCGTGTTGGGATGCGTCGCAGAGCACACCCGCGTCGTCACTCGCGACGCCGGATCCGGCGAGCCATTCGTTGTTTGGGACGGCGCCGATCGCGACGACGGCCACGTCGACGTCGATTGTGGAGCCGTCGGTGAGCTGCGCTGCGGTAAGTCGTCCGCCGTCGTCACCGTGCAGGGCGGTGACGCCGGTGCCGATTCGGAGGTCAACGTCGTGTTCGCGGTGCAGTTCACGCATCATCTCGCCAATGGCTGTCCCGAAGAGTTTCGCCATGGGTGCTGGCCCACGGTCGACGACGGTGATAGGGATGCCGAGGCTGCTGCAGGAGGAGGCGATCTCACCGCCGGTGAAGCCGCCGCCGATCACCAACACCCTCGCGGTGCCGTCCGTCAGTCGTTCGCGGATCGCGGCGGCGTCATCGGCGGTACGGAGCACGAAGACACCGTCCAGCGCTGCTTCGGCAGTGACGGGCCAGGGGCGGGAGCGTCGGCCGGTGGCGATCAGCAGACGGTCGTAGTCGACTCGCGCACCGTTCTGCAGGAGCACCTGCTTGGCATCCGTGGCGAGGGCGGTGGCGGCGTTGCCGAGCCGCCAGTCGACGTCGAGGTCCGCGGCGTGCGGCAACCGTGTCGTGGTGGTGCCGGCAATCCCCGTGAGCACCTGTTTCGACAGCGGCGGACGGTCGTACGGCAGGTGCGGTTCGTCACCGAGCACGGTGATCGTTCCCGTGAACCCGGCAGTGCGGAGCGTCTCGGCGGCAGTCAGACCAGCCAGCGACGCGCCGACGATCACGACTCGTGCGTCCGCGGTGAGCGGAGCGTGCACCGATTCAGCAGAGTCGGCTGCTCGTACCGGCAGACGCGCGCCCCCGACACGGATCGCCTGCACGGGGCACGCGGCTGCTGACTGCAGCACCCGGAAACGTTCGTCGTCGGAGGGGTTGGGGTTGTAAGCCAGTGCTTCCTCGCCCTCGAACCGGAACACCCCCGGCGCGAGGAAGCAGCACTGCGCGTAACTTTGACATTTCGTCATGTCAACCGCGATTTCCATGGAGTCCTCCCGGGATTTCGTTGTGAGCCGGATTCATCGTCCGCGGTGTACCGACCGGTGTCGTCCTTCAGTCGGAGCGATCCGGCTACTGCGATTGCAGTACGACAGCAGCGTTCACTTTTGCTGAGGGGGTGGGTCCGCCAGGTGCGGACGCGAGGTACGACGGTTGGTCTGGTTGTTGTGCGGTGTCCGCGATGCGCTGCGTCAGCGTGCAGACGCGAAGCGCTTGATACTCGGCATGCAGCCCGTGCTGCACGCGTCGGGTCCGCCACACACGAACCGACGGTGCAGCAATAGCGGCGACCATCCATGCGGCGGCGCCAATGAAGACCGGGGCAAGCAAGGGTTGACCGGCGATCGCGCTGAGGATGCTGATGGTGAGCATGCTGAACGAGATTGCCGAGCCCGTCAGGTGCAATGTGAACGCCGTCCGGGCGGGGTGCTGCTCGAGCGCGGCTATGCGGGCAAGCGCTCGTTCTGCGCGTCGCTCGAACAACGCGTTTGTGTCCGAGTGGGTTCGGGCGGGGCGTTGCAGCAACAGCCGAGTCGCTCCGAAGGGAGCCTTCGTGGTACTTGTGGTCCACTGCAGCTGCTCGAGCGTGTTCCGGTAAAGCGGTTCGTAGCCGCGTGGAGCGATGATGGTCCGCATCTCAACTGCTCGTGGGACCGTGGTGGCGTCCTCGTCCGCGCGGCGGCGCAGGTGCGTCATGCTTGGCGTCGATTAGGCGTTGAGGCGGCGGCTGGCGGCTTCACAGGCGCCGTACACGACGTCGTACTGCCGGTCGATGCGGGGGCGAAGCTTCTTGGTGCGGGCGTTCCGGATCAGGTGGTAAGCGATCGGCGCGATGGCCCAGTTGAACAAGCCGCCAGCGCCGACGGAGAACACGGTGAACGCGTTTGCGTCGGAGAACAAACTCGGGGTGGTGACGGTGTCCTGGGTGGCGAAGACGGAGAACGCGAGGAAGATGCAGCCGATCAGGCCGAACGCATATCCGAGGATCGTGGCCGCGGTGCTCCGGGACCGTTCGAGAGCTTCGATGTTCGCCAGCGCGGTCTCGGCGTTCTGCTGGAGCTCGGCGACCTCCACCGACCGCAGTGTGCGGTCTCGCCGTAGCCCGATGCTGCGGCGGCGGGTCCCGGGGACCCTGTTGCTGCTGCCGTCGGGCTCCCACCCGAAGTTGCGGTAGGTGTCCTGGTAGAGCGCGTCCTTGCCCTTCGGGATCTGCACGGTGCGGTAGTCGAACGTGGTCGCGGTCGGGGCGGTCTGCTGAATGGTCATGGGGTCGTCCTTCGGGGGTCAATGCTTTGGTTCGTGCCGGCCTTCGCGGCATGACTTCATCGTTCCGGTCCAGCGGCTAGCGGTAACCCGCGGTTGGTGGTATTTCCCACTACTGCGTTTGCAGTAGTGGGAACGCCCATCGCTCCGGAAGGATGGGGATATGCGGCAGCTGCGGATGATGTGGAACGCGTGGCGTCCCGATGACCGGTGGGTGTTCCGCGCCACCGCAGCGGTCGTGCTCGTGGCGAGCGGGATCGAGCTTGCGCGTGCAATCAGTGGAACCGCGCCGCCAAGTGTCGCGGTTGCGGTAGTGGCGGTGGTGTGCGCCGTCGCGTTGTGTCCCTGGTTGCCTTGGGTGTCGTTGGGGCTTGCGTCGGTCGCGCCGGTACTTGCCGGCGCTGCGGGATGGCAGCCGACTGTGTCCTGGACGTCAGCGGTGTTGCTGCTGTTTGCCGTATGCTCCAGGCAGGGTCATCCTGTCCGCGCTGCTGTGATCGTCATGCCCGGTGTGATTGTTGGTACTGCGTTGGCACCGGGGACCGGCGGAGGCGTCGCCACCGTGTTGGGGGCGATGATTTCGATCGCCGCGGCTGCCGCGATCGGTTCCGGCCTTCGGCTGCAGCATCAGTACCGGGCAGTACTCGAGCAGCGCGCTGCGGACGCCATCGCCACCCGGGAACGGGAAGCAGAACGCCGCGTCGCGGAGGAACGCGTCCGCATCGCCCGTGATCTGCACGACGTCGTCGGACACGAAGTAGCGGTGGTGAGCATGCAATTGGGCATCGCAGAGATGGCCGTCCCAGCCGACGACGTCGACACCCGTGCAGCGCTGCAGGCAGCACGGGTGGGAGTGCGCAACGTCCTCACCGAAACGCAACACATCCTCGCCGTACTCCGCACCTCCGACGGCGACCCTGTGACCGCGCCCGTCCCGGGCACGGCGCGCATCCCGGAACTCATCGACTCCTACCGGCAGCTTGGGCTTACCCTCACCACTGAGATCGACGAGCTCAAAGAGCCGGGGACGACGGTGGGCGTCGCGGTCTATCGGGTGCTGCAGGAGGCACTCACGAATGCTCACCGGTACGGATCCGGCAGCGCCGACATCCGCATCTCCCGCTCTAGCGACAGTGTGGCCGTGCGAGTCGAGAATCGACGGGCCCGAGACGTCTCAACGGGTGCGGGCGGATCTGGGCTTGGTCTTATTGGCATGCGAGAACGCGTCAGCGCTGCAGGTGGGACGCTGTCTGCCGGTCCGGAAGGCATGCTGTTCATCGTGCACGCACACTTCCCGACCGAAAGCGACACCGCATGAGCATCCGAGTGATCCTGGTCGACGACCAGGACATGATCCGTTTCGGCTTGCGCGCCATCTTGGACCGCGCCGACGGCATCGCCGTCGTTGGGGAAGCAGCTGACGGTCTCACGGCCGTCAACGTCATCGCGAACACACCAGCTGATGTGGTCATGATGGACATTCGTATGCCGGGAATCGATGGCGTCGAGACAACGCGCCGCGTCCGCGCCGCTGCGCCAGTCGACCCGAAAATTGTGATGCTGACCACATTCGATCAGGACGACCTCGTGTTTCAGGCGCTGCAAGCCGGCGCCAACGGGTACCTCAGCAAAGCGGCAGGCCCCGCCGAGCTCGTTACCGCGATCACCGATGTCGCAGCTGGAGGCGGCGCGCTATCCGCGAACGCCGCTGCAGCACTCATCGCTCAGGCTGCCGCAGCGCCGGTCGTATCCGTCGATCCCGGCATGCGGCAGCGATTCGATGCGCTGACGGACCGAGAGCGCGACATCGTGACCCTCGTCTGCCGGGGACACGACCTCGACCACATCGCCCAGGACCTGTTCCTGTCACCGTTGACCGTAAAAACCCATGTGAACCGCGCGATGACCAAAGTGAACGCTCGCGATCGAGCGCAACTAGTCGCGTTTGCGTTCCAAAGCGGCTTGCTTCCGTGAACCCGTGTCCAAAGTTGTGTTCACTGGGAAGCGGCGCAGCACCATCAAAGCGCCAATCGCCGCGGCGACACCGCCGAGGAACACACCGCTGGCACCATTGAACGTGGCAGCAGCGTCCGTGCTACCACCCAAAGACAGTAAAGCTGCCTGGGTGAGCACGAGCAGCACAACCGCGGCGGCGACATTCACCAGTTTGGTTGCCTCCACGAGCGGCTCCCGGTCACGGCGGGCAGTGACAGCACCCCAGATACTGATACCGAGCTCAGAGAAGGTGGCCGTGGCAATGATAATTGCGGGCCATTTCCCGAACAGCGTCACATGCGCACGACCAGTCAGCAGCGGCATACTCGCCCCGACAAACAGCAGCCCGAGTAGCAGCACAGACAGGCCGATCCATCGGTAGCCACGCTGTCGAAACCGGGCACGCTCCTGTTCGTCATCGAATAAAGCGACGGAGCGTCGGTGCCGGTGCACTGCAAAGAATTTCACGGCTGCCACACCAAGGTTGAACAAGACGGTGGCGGCAATAAGCAGGGAAGGCGCTGCGCAGAACAGGATGAGCTTCCAGCCGGCCATGACGACGCTACCCGGGATGGACAGCGCTGCAAGTGCGAGTCCGCGACGAGAACGGTCCTTCCACACACCGAGTGCGTAGCGGAACGCTTCCTCCCTACTCATTGGCTTCATCCGAAGGTCACAACGACTTTGTCGGCTGCGCCGGGGGTGGCCGCGACCCGGAGGGCCTCGAGCACGTCGGTCGCCGGGAAGACGTCGCTGACGATCCGCGCGTAGGCCTCGGGGTTCGCGATGATGTGCTCGGTGACGTCGAAGATCTCGGTTGGGTACCCCATGGCCGTCACGATCGTCGGCTCGACGGCCAGCAGGTCGCCGAAGTCGACCTCGACGGCCTTTTTATGCACCGCCACGACACCGATGGTCGCGCGGTGCTTTGCCAGGCGCAGCGCCGTCTGCACGGTGGCTGGCACCCCGGCGGCGTCGAGCCAGATGTCTGTGCCGGACTTCCCGCCGTGTCCGACGCCGTCGCGTGCATCGCCGTGTAGGGCGATCAGGCGCGCATCGAGTGGCTCGTCGGCTGAGTTCACGACGGCGTCGGCTCCGACGAGCAGGGCCTTTTCGAGTCGCGAGGCGATGACGTCGACGACGACTACGTGCCCGACGCCGAGCGCCTTGTAGCTGATCACGGCGCCCAGCCCGATTGGGCCGGCACCGAATACGACGACCGTGTCACCGGGCTGTGGCTCGGTCCGGTTCACGGCGTGCAGGGCGACGGCCATCGGCTCATTGAGGGCGGCCACCTGCCAGGGCAGGTCGTCCGGGACGATCGCGACGCTGGTGCCGAGCACGGCCTGCTCGATGAGCAGGAACTCGGACAGCCCGCCGGTGGGGCCGCCGTTGCGGATGATCCCGCGGGGATCACCCATCGGGTTGACGACGACGTGGTCGCCGACGGCGATGCCGTCGACGGCGTCGCCGACGACGGTGACCTCGCCGGCGACCTCGTGTCCGAGGGGTGTGTGACCCTCTCGCGGCGGGATGCCGCCGCGGGCGGCGTAGAAGGCGTCGGAGCCGCAGATCCCACATGCCTTGACGGCGATCAGGATGTCAGCGGGGCCGACCTCGGGGACGGGCTCGTCGCGGATTTCAACGGATCCGGGGCCGGTGACAACGACGGTGCGCATCAGCTTGTTCTCCTTCTCTGGGGCGGATGTCGCCCGCTTCTGCATCTATTGCAGCTGGAGTACCGCTGAACGGCGTACTGCGTCCGTAGCATCTTGACGCCGGCAGACGCGGTACATGCGCGGAAGGCCATCGTCAACTCGTGCGGCTCAGGCTCGGCTGTGTGCCGCAGCCCGGTCAGGCTGCGCGAATTCTGCCTATCACCTTCAACTGCCGCATTCATCACCTGCCCACGGGGCGAGCCATACCGCGGTCAGGCTGTCAGTCAGAATCGTTGCATACGCCGACCAACCCAGCTCGTCCTCACCCGCGGCAAGCGACTTCTCTCGCTCGGCGTAGCCCCACGTGATCAGCTGCCGCGAGATGGTGGCGCGTTCGCGTCGCACCTGGCCCGGCATGGAAGAGTCGTTTTGTATCAGCTGCGTCGTCACTTCTCGCACCGACGTCCCCTCGCCCGCTTCGCCAACGATGACGTTGCGTAGCTCTGGATCAGCTAGAAGTTGCGCGCTGAGGCGGGCGTAGTAGCTCACGCCGTCCGCTCTGCGTAGTGCCTCGAGATGCTCCGCGGTCGGGCGCACAAGGCACGCAACCCAATCCTCGACGGTAGGTGCGGTCGGCAGCGACGTCACCATCTGATCCCGACGACGTTCAATGTCCTCATGGTGCCGCCGCACGATCGCGGCAACGAGGTCCGTTTTGGAGCCGAAGTGGTATCCGACCGCGGTGTTGTTCCCTTGCCCTGCGGCCTCGCTGATCTGCCGATTTGACACCGTTCGCACACCCTGCTCAGCGAAAAGCTGCTCAGCCGTGTCGAGAATCACCGTCCGAGTGTGCTCCGCCCGTGCCTCACGAACGGGAACAGCCGCAACCGCGCCGCGTCCGTCGTCTGACATGCCGTCCTCCCTAGCACGCCATTGTGACACCAGTGCAACAGCACAACTTGATTAAGTCAACTGCCTGACGTAGTTTACGGTCATGACTCCTTCACCGACGACTGCCGAGCAGGACATCTCCGACGCGGCCGAGCGCGTCTCCAGTTCGCGGTCTAGTCTCTGGCTTGCCGCCGTTGGCCTTGGGGCCCTGGTGGTTTCGCTGGCGCAGTCGCTGCTGATCCCGGTACTCCCGGCACTACCGCAGCAGTTGCACTCCACAACGGAGACGGTGCAGTGGCTGCTGACGTCGACGCTGCTGGTCAGTGCCGTTGCCGTGCCGCTGATGGGGCGCCTCGGCGACATGTGGGGTAAGCGGCTCATGTTGCTCGTGGCGATCGGCGCGATGGTCGTCGGTTCCCTGATCACGGCGCTCTCGAACGACATCGTCGTACTCATCATCGGCCGCGCCATTCAGGGCCTGTCTTCCGCCGCGATCCCGCTTGGCATCAGTCTGCTGGCGACGCTTCTGCCCGCGAAGCGTCGCGCGACTGCGATGGCGACAATCTCCGCCATGCTCGGCGTCGGCGGAGCGCTCGGGTTGCCCTTCGCTGGGCTGATTGCTGAGCATGGTGATTTCCACACCCTGTTCTGGGTGACCGCGATCGCGGCCGCGGTCGCGTTCGCCGCGATCATGTTCTTCGTACCTGAGTCGGACGACCGTGTCGGAGGCCGCGTCGACATCCTGGGGGCGGTCCTGCTCGCCGGGGCGCTGGTCGCGCTGCTGCTGCCCCTCGCGGAAGGCTCCGACTGGGGGTGGGGATCCGCGTCGACGGTCGTCCTCTTGATCGCATCCGCAGCGCTGTTCGTCGCGCTCGGATTCTGGGAACTGCGGCACCGCGACCCGCTGGTGGATCTGCGCTCGCTCGGGCGGCGGCCGATCCTGCTGACGAACATCGCGTCGCTGTTCATCGGTTTTGCGCTGTTCGCATCGCTCATCGGCACGGCAACCTACGTGCAAGCCCCCGAGGCCAGCGGGTACGGGTTCGGATCCACCACCCTCGTCGCCGGCCTAACAATGCTCCCCAGCGGCATCGCGATGCTAGTACTTTCCCCCGTCGCGGCGCGGCTGATTAACGGCATCGGCGCCGGACGCACACTCGCGATCGGCGGCGCGATCGTCGCGCTCGGCTGGGTGATGCGCATCACCATTACCGGAACACTGTGGGAGGTTATCGTCGGTAGCACCATTGTCGGCATCGGAACCGGGATCGGCTACGCCGCCATTCCCGCGCTGGTCAGCGCGAACACGCCGCATCATGAACTGGCGTCCGCGAACGGCGTCAACACCCTCATCCGTTCCCTCGGCAGCTCCCTCGCCAGCGCCCTCGGCGGCACCATCCTCGCCACGTTCACGATCACCCTCGGCACCGTCGACCTACCGTCGTTGACCGCCTACCGCGTGCTCTTTGCCATCTGCGCCGTCGCCGCCGCTCTCGCTGCCGCCATCGCACTGCTCGCGCAGGGGCGCGGCCGCCCCCGCGCTGATGCCTGATTGTTCCGTCAACGTGCGGACCGCCGAGACCGAAGAGGACACATGCTGAACTCGCAGACCGCACTCATCGTCGTCGACGTCCAGACCGGTACCGCCGAATACCAGCACACCCGACCGGTTGACGAGGTCGTCACGAATGTGAACACCGTGGCGCGTGCTGTCCGCGCTGCGGGCGGCCACGTCGTCATCATCCGTCACAACCCCGCAGCAACCCCATCCGGGGCGACGCAGTACGGCGGCGGGCCAAGGTCAGCGCCCGTCGCGTACGGCAACCTCCTCGTTGAACGCGTCGATGGCGACACCGACCTGACCCGCGGCGGTTGGAGCGCATTCACCGGCACTGGCCTGCACGAACAGCTCCAAGCACGGGGCACCACCCGTGTGGTGATCGTCGGGCAGGCGACCACGTTCGGGGTCGAGTCAACGGCGCGTGCGGCATACGATCTCGGCTACGACATCGTGATCGTCGAGGACGCCACGAACGACCCCAACCCAGGTGCGCATGCGGACCGGTTCCGATCGATCTTCCCCGCACTGGGGACGACCACCACGACCGCCGCGTTCGACACTCGCAACTGACTCGGACCCGGTTGGCCCCGGATGCGGACCGACCAGGGCCCGAACATCGAGCAGGACCTGCGCACGCGTCCTGCGTGGTGATGCGGGTATGAGCCGCGCCACCACGCAGGACGAGGTCATTGTGTCGGAAGGGTCTGCTCGAGCTTGTCGAGTACCGCCTGCGCCGCGGTGGGGCCGGTGTTGAGGTAAAAGACGTCGTCGTCGACGAACGTCACCTGCTTCTGGTCGACGACGTCGAGCGTCGGCCACAGGGCCAAACCGGTGACCTTGGTCCGGTCGCCGCCTTGGACGCCGGCGTAGAGGTGATCGCCGTCCGCAAGTGCGAGCTGCTCGCTGCTGATGTCCTGCGACGTGTCGTCGGTGAAGTCCTGCGCGTCCGGACGGTCGAGGCCGGCGTCCTCGGCAACGGACCCTGGGAAGGAGGCCACGCCGAACACGCGCAGCCGATCCGCGTTGTACCGCAGGAACGACACCGACGGAGCCCCCTCGACCGTCTTCCCGAACGCTTTCGCGTCGTTCTGGTACGTCGTCAGCCAGGTTTCCGCTTGCTGGGTCTTACCGACGGCGTCGGCGAGGAGGAGGAAGTCCTGCTTCCAGTACAGACCCGTGCCCTGCGTTGCGACGGTGGGGGCGATCTTGGAAAGGCTGGCGTAGAGGGTGTCGGCATCCTTGCCCGCGATGTTCATCAGGATGAGGTCCGGCTTCGCCGTCGCGATCGTCTCGATATCCGGCGCGAACCGGTTCCCCACGTTCGTCACAGCAGCCAGCGCCTCCGCGTCCTTCGGGAACGCGCCGGTCAGATAGGACGGGATCAGGTCCGCGCCGTCACCAGCGGTCGACGCAACCGGCACGACCCCGAGCGTCAGGAGCGCGTCGGCCTGCCCGGTGGAGATCACGACCACCCGCTTCGGTGCAGTAGTCAGAGTCGTTGACCCTTCGAAGTGCTTGACGGTGCGCGGGAACACGCCGTCGTCCTCGCCGCTGCCCTTGCCGGTGGGCATGGTGCGCGGCGTCGTGTAGGACGCGGAGCCAGCGGGCGAGGAGCTCGGAGCCGTGTCGGTGGCGCTCGTCGATGTGCACGCGGTGAGCGCGGCGGATGTGGCGATGGCAGCGACCAGGACGCAGACCAGGCGCCGACCGTTTCGGTGAGCGGGGGAAGTTTTCACCCGATTAGCTTAGGATACCCTTACCTGGCAATGTCTGTCCTTCGCCTCTTCCACAGACGTCCGCGGACCCGAATGGGTGTTGTTGCTGTCGGGCTGCTGCTCCTGCTGGGGCTGCTGTTCGCGGTGAGTTTGTCCGTGGGGGCGCAGCCGGTGTCGTTGCCGGCGGTGTGGGCAGCGGTGATGCATCCGGACGGGGGGCGGGACGCGATCATCGTGTGGCAACTGCGGATGCCGCGGACGCTGCTGGCTGTCGGCGTCGGGGTGTTGTTGGCTGTCGCGGGCGTGCTGATGCAGGCAATCACCCGGAACCCGCTCGCGGAACCGGGCCTGCTTGGCGTGAATGCCGGCGCATCCCTGGCGGTTGTGATCACCATCGGCGTCTTCGGTATGGGGCAGCGGGGCGCGGTAATGGGAGCGGCGTGTCTCGGTGCGGCAGGAGCGGCGGTCGTGGTGATGCTCGTCGCAGTGCGTTCTGGGCAGCGTGCGGAGTCGACGCGGCTGGTCCTCGCTGGCGCTGCATTGACAGCGAGTCTGTCGTCGGTGACGGGTGTGATCACGTTGGCCGATGAACGGACTTTCGGCGACTACCGGTCCTGGGTGATCGGATCGGTTGCGAACCGTGACCTCGCGGACATGGGCTGGCTGATACCAGTCGCGGTCATCGTGGTGCTGGGGGCGATGCTGCTCGCGCAGCCGGTAGAGCTGCTCGCAATGGGTGATGAGGCCGCCGCGTCGCTCGGGGTCGCCGTCCCCACCGTGCGGCTTCTCGGGTTTGCCCTGGTCGTCGTGGCGTGCGGGTCCGCGACAGCCGTGGCCGGACCGATCAGTTTCGTCGGGCTCGTCGTGCCCCACGCGGTCCGGCTCCTCCTCGGAAACCGAATGCGTGCGGTGCTGCTCGGCTCACTCTTCGCCGGAGCGACACTCCTGCTGACTGCGGACATCATCGGCCGCGTCGTCGCGCCGCCCGGCGAGCTCGAAGCCGGCATCGTGACTGCGTTCATCGGCGCGCCGGTACTGATCGGGCTCGTCCTCCGCCGTCGCCGAATAGCTGTCCCCACTCCGCCCGGGGAGTGGTGATGCGCCACCACCGACACCAGACTCGGTCCGCGCTGCGATGGGTTCTCCTGCTCATGCTGCTGCTCGCGGTCACGATTGCCAGCATCGCTACTGGTCCCTTGCAGCTGACACTGCCGGAGACGTGGGCTGCGCTCACCGGCTCCGGCGACCCCGAGGCGCAGTTCATCGTGCTAAACCAACGGTTACCGCGGGCGGTGTGCGCAATCGGCGTCGGCGCAGCCCTCGGTGTCAGCGGCATGCTCTTCCAACGCATTTCCCGCAATCCGCTCGGCAGCCCAGACCTCATCGGCTTCAGCACCGGCGCCGCAAGCGGCGGACTCGTCACCATTCTCGTGTCCGGATCCGCATCAGCCGTCGCTTTGGCTGGCGGAACGATCATCGGCGGCTTCGCAACCGCGATCGCCGTGTACCTGCTCAGCGCATCAACCCGCCGACACGGGGAACGGCTCGTCCTCGTCGGAATCGCCGTCGGCGCGATGCTCGCCGCGGTCAACGACTACCTCCTCACCCGCAGCGACATCGAACGCGCGCAAGCCGCCGCGGCATGGAAATTTGGCAGTATGAACGCGATCTCCTGGCCGCACGTGCTCCCCACCCTGTTGGCCATCACCATCCTGCTGCCGATGGCCGCAGCAGGATGCCAGCCGCTGGCGATACTCGAGCTCGGCGAAGAACTCGCCACAACACTCGGCGTCAACCTTGCGTTCTGGCGCCCCTACCTTCTTACGTGCGGCGTCGCCCTCGCGGCCGTCAGTGTCGCCGCCGTCGGACCGATCGCGTTCATCGCCCTCGCCGCACCCCAACTCGCGCGACGCCTCCTCCCCCACCATCACCGCGGCATACTCCCAGCACTAGTCCTCGGAGCGCTCCTACTCGCCGCAGCCGACTTCCTCGCAGGACGGCTCCTCAGCCCCTTCCAGATCCCCGTTGGCCTAATCACGGCGGCTCTCGGCGGAATTTACCTCCTTTGGCTTCTCGCGGTCCCACTTCGAAGCACTACTTGAGTTTCGAAGTACGCGCGGAAGCTGCATAAGTACTGAACGTATTGTTGCGCGATCACTTATGGGACGACGTAACGACTTTGGGTGTGTACGCCATCATTGCCCAAATGGGTGGTGCGTTAGAGGAGAACGTTGCACTGCACAGAAGTACTCCGATGCTTTGGGCAGCCTCGAACTGCCAACCGATTGAGGGGGTGGTCATCGCCGAAAAACTCCCGCGACAACACCTAGTTGAAATCGATTCGATGTTCCAAAGTGCGCGTGTAGGTTTGCAATTCGCCACCTGAGGGTGCGGTCGCTTACGCCGGAGACTTCGGCAATCCGGCGGTCTGACATGCCGCTTGATAGGAGCTGAAGGAGTTCTTCCAGTTCCTGCGGAAGGTGCTCGTCCTTTCCGTTCCGTTCGAGCAGCGTTGGGTGTGCCCCCTCCCAAAGCAACGCGAAAAGCAGTACAAGCGCATCTGTCACAGCGGACGGCCCGAGGTGGATTGCTGTCGCTTCTGGGCGATCAGGTGTCCGCGCCAGCGGTATGAGGGCAGTCGTCCCATCGACAATGAGTATCTTCGTACGTAGACCCACCAGGATTCTCGCCTGTTCGCCAACCTCGGCGAGCTGCCGCATTTGGACGGCATGAGTCACATCATCCAGTGCGGTGCTGTCATAGATAGCGCGAAATGTCACTCCGCGTTGCAATAGTTCCACTTCTGCGGCGAATACCGGCCGACGTGTAGCTGGCAGCGGCGGACCAGCAACAAAATCCAACAGCGGGTCCGCTTCACGAGCGTCATCCCCGCAGGAAGCCGAGCGTTGCCTCAGCATCGTTCCACTCGGCGGAGACGTCGCCTCCCCGGAAGCGATGAAGCCCGTTATGCCCGATGGTGAGGCTGCAGGTGTATCGCCACCACGTCGACGGGCAACATTTCGACGCGGACAGGCTCGGACTGTAGCGGCACCACGCCCACTGGCCCGAACCGTCAGGATCTGACCTACTTCACGACTGCGGTCCTCGGCTACTGCCGAGCCTGAACGAGCTCTTCCCGGATGCCCGACGCGACTTTGCACCTGTGCGGGCACGATGCAGAGATGAGCATGAACGAAGACCACCCGGACGACGCGCCGACCATTTTCGGCAAGGACGTTCGCACCTGGACGAGCCCTCCAGGCAGGTTCCTCGTTTGCGCCCACCACAGGATCGCCCACCGCTCCAGCGCGGGCACCGCGTCGACGCTTGGACTGGTCGCCGGTGGTGTCGTGGTCGCGGTGAGCACCGCGGCGGCGATCACCGTCTATGACGACGTCACCGGCCGGTTCGGCGTGCAACGTCTCGACGCACCGGCACTGCGGCTCGGCAAGCGGCTCCGCTCCCCCGCAGCGAACACCGCGGCCGGCACGATCGCGCGGCTGTTCGGCCCCATCGGCATGCCGCTGCTCACCCTCGGCGCGGGATCCGCACTCGCGCTGCGCCGACGCCGAGCTGAACCCCTCGGCTTCGTCACGGCAGCCGGAGCCGGGTCCCTCGCAATGACCCTGCTCGGCAAGCAGCTTATCCATCGGAACCGGCCCCCGCATCGTGACGCTGCACCGCCGTACGAGCACTCCCCGTCTTTCCCGTCCGGTCACACCATCAACGCAGCATCGGTCATGTCGGTCCTGGCGTACCTGATCATCCTCCGGCAGCGCCGCCGCCGCGGCGAGGTCGCCGTGGCAGTCGGCGCTGGTGCGACGATCGCCGCGGTCGGGGCATCCCGGGTGCTGCTCGGAGCGCACTGGTTCACCGACGTCGCCATGGGCTGGACCGCCGGATTCGGCTGGGCCACCGCCGTCATCACCACACACCGCCTCCACCTCACTGCCGCACACCGGAGGACGCAAGCAAATTGCGAGGACCAACACCGGACGACGCCGATCACCTGATCAGGGCACGGCCGTGCCCGTCCCGTTGGTGGCGTCGCGGACGTTGTCGTCGGGGCGCTGTGCGCGGAACCAGCGGATCAGCTCGCGAAGCGCCAGCAGGGTGGAACTCTGCTGATGGTCGTCGGGGATGAATTCGATGTCGTCAAAGGTGATTCGGTAGCCGGGCACGTCGGCGTGCCGGAGCGTGTCGTCGGCGGCGTGACCCATCGTCCACTCTGGGAACTGCCGCACCGGAACGTGCTCCTCGAGGAGGACCGCGACCTCGTGCTGGCGTGCATCCTCAACGATCAGACGCATCTTCTCGCGATCACCCCCTACCGATGTACAGGGTGACCCCTGTAACCACCGTTTGCACGCCTCTGCAGCAGTAACCGGTAGCCCTCCGCCAAACCGCGAAGCAAGCACGAGCGAGTACGGCGAGGCCGCCAAGGTTAGGCTAACCTAAGCGCGTGGTTGATCTGCATGTTAGCGAGATGACCGTGGGCTACCACGGCAAGGACGTTGTCCATTCCGCGTCCCTTCAGCTCACCGCCGGGACGGTGACAGCGCTCGTCGGTCCGAATGGGTCCGGTAAGTCGACGTTGCTGCGGACCATCGCCCGGTTGCAGACCGCACACTCCGGGACGGTAAAACTGCGCGGTGCCGCAGAACTGGCGAACGTTGTCGATGGGTTTACGCTGACCCCGAAGGCGTTTGCCCGACAGGTCGCGCTTCTCACGCAGAGTCGGCCGGTTCCTGGTGGTCTGCGCGTTCGTGACCTTGTTGCGTTCGGTCGGCACCCGTACCGCGGCCGTTTCGGCGGGCCGGACCCGAACGGCCAGGCTGTTATCGCGCACGCGCTTGCGGTGACGGGGTTGACGAATCTTGCTGAGCGGCCCGCGGATGAGTTGTCCGGTGGGCAGCTGCAGCGGGTTTGGTTGGCGAGCTGCCTTGCACAGCAGACCGGGATACTTCTTCTTGACGAGCCGACAACGTACCTCGATCTCCGCTACCAGGTGGAGCTCCTCGACCTGATCCGTGACCTCGCAGACGTGCACGGCACAGCGGTCGGCGTGGTGCTGCACGACCTTGACCAGGCCGCCGCCGTCGCAGACCGCCTCGTACTGCTCCGCGCAGGCGTCGTCGTCGCCGATGGCACTCCGGAGGACGTCCTTAACGCCGGACGCCTGTCCGACGTGTACGGCATCCGCATTGACGTTGACCACGACCCTGCTACCGGCGGGCTGCGGACCCGCGCGGTCGGGCGGCACCACACCCGAAACACCGCAATCTCAGCACGCTGACGAGCCGCTGGCGCAGCAGGCGCCCGGCCGTCAACTCCATCCCCCGCCCCACTGAACAGGAAGAACCCGAGCCGCCATGAAGCGACGTCTCCTCACCGCCACCGCTCTCGCCGCTGCAGCCGCGCTGGCTCTCACCGCCTGCGGCTCCACGCAGGAGGCCTCCGACGCCAGCCCCTCCGCCGCGAAGATCACGGTCACCGATGCCCAGGGCACGAAGGTGACGCTCGACGGCCCCGCGAAGAAAGTCGTCGGCACCGAGTGGAACGTCGTCGAGGACCTCGAAACCCTCGGCGTCGCACCCGCCGGTATCGCGGACGTGAAGGGCTATAGCCAATGGGACTCGAAGGTCCCGCTGACCGGCGATCCGAAGGACATCGGTACCCGCGGAGAGCCGAGCACAGACACGATCGCCTCGATCGCGCCGGACCTCATCGTCGCGACGACCGACCTCAAGGACTCGGTCATCACGCAGCTCCGCAAGATCGCCCCGACGATCGTCATCGCCTCGGCGAAGTCTGGCGCCCAGCTCGAGACCATTAAGGACACCCTCGACCTCATCGCGGAGGCCACCGGCACGACCGCGAAGGCCGACACCGTGTGGAAGGCCCTCGAGGACAAGATCGCGGACGGCAAGCAGGAGATCGCCGGAGCGGGCAAGGCCGGCACGAAGGTGGCGTTCGCGGACGGGTACGTCCTGTCGAACCAGGTCACGATCCGCCCCTACACGGAAGGGTCGCTCCTCGGTGAGGTCAACGCGCAGCTCGGGCTGCAGGACGCGTGGTCGTCGACCGGCATCGACGGTGACAAGGCGTACGGGCTCGGGTCAACCGATGTCGAAGGGCTGACCAAGCTCCCGGCGGACACCCAGTTCCTCTATATCGGCAACACCGCATCCGGTGATGAGGACGTGTTCGCGAAGTCGCTGACGTCGAACGCCGTGTGGAAGTCTCTGCCGTTCGTCCAGCAGGAACAGGTGCACCGTCTCGACGACGGCATCTGGATGTTCGGCGGCCCCGGCGCGGTGGACGCCTACGTCGACGCCGCAGTCGCCGCGCTCACGAAGTAGCAGTGACCAGCACCACCACAGGGACGCGGGCCGGGCGACGCTCCACAGGCGTCACCCGGACCGCGCTCGGCGTGCTACTGCTCATCGCCGGACTCGCCCTCGTCGCGGTGCTCGCAGCCGTCGACACCACGCAAGGGACAGCGAACATCGGTGCGACCGACGTCTGGAAGGCTCTGATCGGTCGGGCAGATAGCGCCGACGCGTCGGTCGTTGTCGCTTCACGGTTCCCCCGCGCGGTCGCGGGCATCGTCGTCGGCTTTTCGCTCGGTGTCGCTGGCGCGGCGCTGCAAGCGGTGACCCGGAACGTACTGGCGGCGCCAGACACTCTCGCCGTGAACGCTGGCGCGTACCTCGCGCTCGGGATCGTGTCGGTGACCGGTCTCGGTTTACCGGTTATCGCCCAGTCCGGCGTCGCATTCCTCGGTGGGCTCGCCGCAGCCGCGCTGGTGCTTGCGCTGTCCGGGCTCGGCAGCGGGACCCTGCGGCTGGTTCTCGCCGGGACCGCGCTCGCCCTCGGCCTCGGGTCCATCACTCAAGCCCTCGTCCTACTGTTTCCGCAACAGACGCAAGGGCTGTACAGCTGGAATCAGGGCGGTATCGCACAGAACGGGTACGACACGATCCTGCCGATGCTCCCGGTGGTCGCCGTCGGGGTCGTCGGCTTCCTCGTCCTCTCCCACCGGGTGGACGCCCTGGCACTCGGTGACGACGCCGCCCGCGGGCTCGGCGTCCCGGTTCGGAGCACCCGCATCGTCGCAGTCGTCCTCGCGGTGCTGCTCTCCGCCGCGGCGGTGACGATCGCCGGACCGATCGGGTTCGTCGGCCTGTGCGCGCCGGCGCTCGTCCGCCCGGTCGCGAGGTCCTTCCCCGCCCTGCACCGATCCTGGGCACTATTGACCGTCTCGGGCCTCGTGGGAGCCGGCATCGTGGTCGCCTCGGACGTCCTGCTCCGCGCCGTCGTGTCGGGCGACCGGGCCGTGACCGTCCCCACGGGCGTCGTCACGAGCGTCGTCGGCGCGGTGTTCCTCGTCGTGATGGCACTCCGGATGCGCGACACCGGGCAGACCACCCCGCTCGAGGTCTCGCGCATCCCCGGTCGGCTCGCGGTCACCCTGACGGTCGTCGCCCTCGTGGCCGTGCTCGTCGGCGTGGTCGTCGCGTCGGTGCTGCTCGGGGACGCGAAGCTCCTGCTCGGTGACGTGTCGAACTGGCTGACCGGCCGGGCGAACCAGGCGATCTCGTTCATCCTGGACACCCGGGTCCCGCGGGTCACTGCCGCGCTGCTCGCCGGTGCAGCGCTGGCACTCGCCGGGACGCTCGTGCAGGGCGTGACGCGCAACCCGCTCGCCGACCCCGGGGTCCTCGGCGTCTCGAGCGGAGCCGGACTCGGTGCCGTGCTCGTCGTGACGGCGGTCCCCGCGGCGTCGACGTGGGGCGTGGCCGGGGCCGCGTTCGCCGGTGCCGCGGTGGCTGCGCTCGTGGTGTTCGGTCTCGCTGTCCGCGGGGGCTTCCGACAGAACCGCCTCGTGCTCGTCGGCGTCGGGGTGTCGGCCGGGCTCACGGCACTGATCAGCCTGCTCATCGTGGTCACCGACCCGTTCAACGCGAACAAGGCGCTGACCTGGTTGTCTGGCTCGACGTACGGCCGAACGTGGCAGGACTCGCTGCCCGTGGTCGTGGTGCTCGTGATTGCGCTCGTGCTCGTGCTGCCAGCGCACCGGGAGCTCGACCTCGTCTCGCTCGACGAGGACTCCCCAAGGTTGCTCGGCGTCCGACTCGGCCGGACCCGACTCGGCTTCCTGACGCTCGCGGTGCTGCTCACCGCGACGGCGATCGCGGCCGTCGGGACGATCGGCTTCGTCGGGCTGGTCGCACCACACGCGGCCCGCTCGCTCGTAGGCCGTAGGCACGCCCGGGTCGTGCCGGTGGCCGTGCTGCTCGGAGCGGTGCTCGTATGCCTCGGGGACCTGCTCGGTCGGACAGTCATCGCGCCGGCGCAGCTCGGCGCGGGAATCCTCACCGCGTTGGTCGGTACGCCCTACTTCGTGTGGTTGTTGCTGCGAACGCCGGGCGGTGCGCGGTGAGCATCCCAGTGGAGGAGAGATGAGTCAGCAGATGCCCGTGAGCCGCCGTGATGTTCGTTCCGTGTTTCGGGCGGTGGCATGGCAGCGCGGTCGACGTCTGAGTCTTGCGTTGGCAGTGTGCGGTTTCGGTGGGCATCAGATCGCCGAGGTCCTCGTGCCCGTTGCGGTCGGTTTCGCCATCGATCACGCAATCAGCGCCGGCGATCCGACTGCTCTGGCATGGTCGGTCGTTGTTCTCGCGGTGGTGTTTGCGGCGTTGATCACTGCGTGGCAGACCGGCGACCGGTCCGGAATGCGGGTGTTCGCGTTCGGTGAGCACGGGCTTCGACAGCGCATCCTCATCGCGGCTTTCGCGCGGAACGGTGCGGCTCGTCGGCCAACTGGTGAAGTGCTCACCATCTCCGCAACCGACTCAGCCGCCGCCGCGGGCATCATGTGGACCATCGCCGAAGTCGCCGCGGCAACCGCAGCAGTGTCCGCTGCGATCGTCTCGCTGGTGCTCATCGCCTGGCCGTTGGCGGCCGCGGTGATGATCATCACCGTCGGCCAGCTGCTGCTGATCCGCAGTGTCGCGAGGCGGCTTGAGCGGCGCAGTTACGCCGCGCAGCAGCGTGCGGCGCACCTTGACACGATCGGAACTGATCTTGCATCAGGGCTCCGCGTATTGGACACACTCGGCGGGACATCCAATGCTGTGCGGCGGTACATCGACGCCAGCCGGGCCGCCGCCACCGCCGCATACATCACCGAGCGGACCGGTGCGACGATCTCAGGGCTGAACACGTTCGTGTCCGGGATTGCGTTCACCGGGTTGACGTTCGCGGCGGGTTGGTTCACAGTCACCGGCGCGGTCAGCGTCGGCGGCTTCATCACCGTCATCGGGCTCGCGCAAACCATCCGTTGGCCGCTGCAAGCGCTGAGCGAGCTCCCAGCACAAATCGCCGCGAAACACGGGTCCGCCCGCCGGATCGCAGAACTGATCATCGAGCCGCCGCCTCCTCAGGCCGCACCATCGATGCCGTCAACGCTCGATGTGTCCGCTGTTCCCTCGGTTCGTTTCGTCGGGGCTGACGGGCGCATATGGGCGACAAAGGAGCACGCGATGATCGGGATCCGATGCGCGGACTCCGACGCGGCGGCGATGCTCGGCGCCCTCAACGGTGCCACGCTGTCACCGCCGGAAACGCTCCTTATCAGAGGCGCCGACAGTCGCGCGTTGCCGGCAGACCTGCTCCGCCGCACAGTCTTCGCACCCCCGCACGCATCCGCCGTGTTCACCGGGTCCGTGCAATCCAACATCGCCGAAACCATCTCACCGGAGCATCTCGTCACCGCTGCGTTCGACGAAGTACTCGACCGCCTGCCCAGACGGCTCGACGAGCCGATCGGTGAGGGCGGGATGCGACTCTCCGGTGGACAGCGGCAGCGGCTGCTGCTCGCACGCGCGCTTCATCAGACGCATCCCGTGCTAGTCCTGCACGAACCCACCACAGCGTTGGATCCCGTTACCGAGCGTCGAGTCGCACAGAATCTTGCAGGATCGGCACGCACCATCGTCGTCATCACAGACCGGCCAACGCTGCTCGAACACTGCTCGGTTGTATACGACCTCCGCCGCAAAGCGGGTCCCGCCAACAGCCGGCAGGAGAACGCATGATCGCGCTACCGATCGCGACCGGCCGGCGCACCGCCGACGAACTCGCCCGCATCGCCAGGGATCGGTCAGCGCTGACGGTGATGGCACTGGCTGCCCTGGGGTGCGGATCCGCGCTCACGCTGGCTGGACCGTGGATAGTCGGGCTGATCGTCACGGACGTGCAGGACAACGCCGGCGCCGCGCTCATCCCCCTCACAAGCGTTCTGGGCGCCGCCATGATTGCTGCCGCAGCGATGACATGGTTTGGTCGGGTGCTCCTCGCGCGGCTCGCCCAGCACATCATCCGGCAACTCCGCGAACGCGTCTTTACGACCGTGCTGCAGCAACCTTCCACAGTGCTCGAGTCAGCCGGCACCGGCGACCTCATCTCACGGCTCTCCAACGACGTCCGCGCGCTCAACGATGTCGTCAGCCGCGCTGTCCCAACGTTCCTCGCCGCAATGTTCGCAGTCCTGCTCAGTCTGCTCGGACTGGTACTGCTTGACTGGCGGCTCGCGATCGCCGCAATGGCGGCGGTGCCGGTGCAGATGTTCGGGCTCCGACAGTTTCTGCGCCGATCGGGCCCCGTCTACCGGAAGCATCGAACGGTGGTCGCGCAACGAAGCCAACACACCATCGAGGCCGTCCGCGGACTCGACACCGTGCACGCGCTGCAAACCGAACAGCATCACCTGCGCCACATCGGACGGCAATCCGAGAACGCAGTGCAGCTCGAACTCCGCGCAACGCACATTCGCAACACCTTCGGGGTGTTCCTCAACAGTGCCGAGTTCGTCGGCTTAAGCGCAGTACTCATCGCTGGCTACGCCCTCGTCAGCAGCGACTCCATCGCCGTCGGCGCAGCGAGTGCAGCCGCGCTGTACTTCCTCGGGCTGTTCGGCCCCATGGGCACACTTCTCTCCGAAGTCGACACCCTGCAGGACGCTGGCGCCAGTATGACGCGACTCGTCGGACTCCTCACCCTTCCCACCCCTGCCAGCGCGCAACCACGCAGCCCGCACGCGCAGAGCGGCGTACTGCAAGCAGCTAATCTCTGCTTCCGCTACGACAACGAGCGGCCCGCCATCCGAAACATCACCCTCCGACTGGACCCCGGCGAGCGGCTCGCGATTGTCGGCGCAAGCGGGTCCGGAAAGACAACCCTGGCGCGCATCCTCGCCGGTGTGCTCCCAGTCGACCGCGGCACCCTCTGGTTCAACGAAGTGGACTACACCGACTGGAACGCGGCAACCCTCCGCGCGAACATGGTGCTGCTGAGCCAGGAACCACACGTCTTCCATGGCACCATCGCCGACGACCTTCGACTGTTCGCCGACGCCACCGACGCCGAACTCGAAGCCGCCATCGAGCTCGTCGGCGCACACTGGATTCATCAACTGCCCGACGGCATCAACACCACTGTCGGTGACGCTGCTCACCAGCTGACGCCAGGGCAAGCACAACACCTCGCCCTCGTCCGCGTCGCGTTGTCCGACGCTGCCGTCGTCATCCTCGATGAGGCAACCGCAGAGGCCGGATCCGCCGACGCGGTGGCCCTCGACCATGCAGCCAACGCCGCAATCCGCGGTCGCACTTGTGTCATCATTGCCCACCGACTCGAGCATGTGCAGCACGCCGATCGCATCGCCGTCATGGACGAGGGCACCATCGTCGAACTCGGCAGTCACGAGGACCTCATCAGGCAAGATGGGCTGTATACCGAGCTCTGGAACGCCTGATCCCGCTCCCCTTGCACGCCGCGTGAGGCCGATTCCGCGGAGACTTGCCTCTTCACTGCCCCTGAGACCTACTGTTCACGAGCAACGATGATGCTTAGTCTTGCCGTACTTCAGCTCAAGACTCACCGCCTTTTGGCGACGAGATTGATAGCACCGCGACGACTACGATCGCCGACATTGACTAGGTTTCAGGCCTGCACTTCGACTCATACCTCACACGAGTCTTCCGTGCGGAGGCGATCTCAAGCGTCACTAGATGGAGCGCGGGTCTGAGCCAGGTTGATGGTATTGCTGTCGCACAACCATCGCCATCAAGTCGAATGCGTTTGCAGTTTCAACGCCAGGGGGTCTCGGCGCAAAAGTCGGCGGATAGTCACCCCTGTGCAGGCAGGGTTCGAGTATCGATAATTCAACAGAAACGGGACGTTGGCGCCGGCTATCTATGTGATGCTTGTTGCGCTATTGACGCAGAACAAACCGCTTCACGCATCAGCGTGAAGCGGTTTGTTCTGGGGTTGTGAAGACTCCAATCACATTATAGCGCAAGGAACGTCGATGGGACGGCTGGGCTTCACTATTTCGCACGCATCGCGGCGTCGTAGACAGCGACGATTTGTTCGCGAGCTGATTGACGCGAGGTTAGCGGTTGTGGCCACCAGACTTTGACCAGCGTCACCGTCCCGTCTGCTTGGGCAGTGCTCCAGGTCCCCGCCGTGTCATCGATGTCGAGCATTTCGGCACTCACCGCAGCGGGCGCTCCGTTGGCACGCACGATGATCAGGCTGTCCGAGCCATGGTCGCTGTTCATATGCGTGAGGACGGCTTGCCGTGCAGTTGAGTCGAGGGCGCTCATACTCCTACTGTTTCGCCTGCGGTGCCGGCACGCATGGTATCGAGTCCGTCGAGCATCGCCTGGTTGAAATCGTAGGCGAGAACAACCTCCTGGATGACTCGTTCTCGTTCGTCGTCGCCCCAGGGGACGGCATCGAGCTGGGCCCGGTAGGTGTCCTTGAATGCGCTTGGATCGGCGACCTGGTCGAAGATGAAGAAACCGATCCCGTTGGTGTCGAATGCGAATTGTTTCGCGAGGCTTCGTCCGATCATCTGACCGCCGGATAGGTCCCCGAGGTACCGGGTGTAATGGTGTGCGATGAATCCACCGGGCCAGCGGGCGGCGACGTTACGTACCCGCTCGACGTACCGCGTGGTGGCGGGCAGGACTCTCGCCTGTTCGCGCCAGTCCGGCCCGGCCAGGAACTCCAGGTCGGCGTGGATTGCGGGGAGCCGTGTGAGCTGCTCGGAGACGAACAGACGCGCGACGGGGTCCTTCCGCATCGTTTCGGATGCCTGCTCGAGTGCGTTGTACAGGTATGAGTACTGCACGAGGAGTGCGGTGTAGTCCTGCACGGTGCATCGTCCGGCGACGAGGTCGTGGAGAAACCCGCCTCGGGCTGAGGCGCTGTGGGAGCGTCGTGTGCGGGTTCGGAGGAGCTCGGAGAAAGGGATGACTGTGTCGGTCACGGTGCGGTCCTCGGTTCGGTCGGCGCAGTGGTGCGGGCGTTTGGCTTGCTCCGGACGGTCAGTACACCGGTGAGCAGGAGGATGATGATGGCGATCGCGATGATGACGATGCCGCCGAGGAAGCCGACGGCGACGAGGAGCCATGTCTCGGTCGGCACGCCGCCGTCGGTCGGGTTCGCCGCCGCGGTCGTAGACGACGAATCGACCGTTGAGGCGGTGGAGCCATTTGTAGCGTCTCTGACGGCGATAGGGATGGCGACGATGGTTCCGGCGTCGCCGGCGAGGACGATGTGGTGGTTGCCGGCGCTGAGCCCTGTGGTGTCGACGGTGCCATTTGCGCGGCCGTCCTCGACGGTGAAGTCGCCGGTGCGCGTGGGTTCGGAGTACGTCCAGATCGCTCCGGCTTGGTCGGGTTCCGACCAGACAACAGACATCTCGAGGACATCGCCTGCGGTGGCCTCGTCCGGGATCCCGGCCTCTGCAGCAGTAACCGTCCGGATCTCTCCGGAGTCGATCTTCGCCTGCAGCTCGGTGGAGTCCGCTGCCGGAGCGGTCGGCGGCTCGGCGGCATTGGGTGGGGTCGCCGCGTTTGCAGGGCGGACGGACCCCTTCGGTGCGGGAGCCGCGGCGTTGACGACGGTCGGAGCCGCAGCGGCAGGCGGTGTCTGCACCACGGGCGGCTGGATGACCGGCAGGCCACCGTTCGACCCAGTGGTGGGTGTCGTCGGGAGCGCCCCTGGGACGGTCTGGCCCGCGAAGTACACCGGGGTGAACGTCTCGAGGGCTGCGTCCTTCAATCCGTGCGCCCCAATCGTGATCACGCCGCACTGCACGGCGCCGGACAGGCAGTCCACGCGCTTGGTCGAGGCGCCGGTGAAGGTGGCGGACGCCGTGAGGCCCGTTTGCGTGAACGAACCGTTCTTCGTCGCGCTGAGCTTTGCCGTCGCCGCGCCACCGGTCGCGGTGTTGTCCGGCCACGCCACGAAGCCCTGCCCCTCCTGGCCGGACGCCCCTCCACCGTTGACGTAGTCGTACCCGGTGCCGAGTGAGCCGCCGGCTGCGGGGAATTTCGTGACGTAGCCGAACAGGACGTACAGACCGGACTTGTTGGTGTTCTTCGAGAACCCCGTGCCGCTGACGGTGAGCTTCATGCCAGCAGCAGCCGTGGTGATCTGCGTGGCGGGCTTGACTCTCGTCGATGCCCCGGCGGCGTTCTTCGCGCCGGTAATCGACCCGTCGGCGCCGACCACCGTCGATCCGCCGCCTGCTCCCGCACCTGTGCCGGGGCTGGTGCTCGGCTGCTTGACCGTCACCGTGAGCTTCGCGGTGCCTGAAGCGACCCGGCCAATCACGGTATCGCCGACGGTGTTTGTCGCGACCGCCCGGAACGTGGCGCCGTCAAGTGCTTCAGTTGCGGTGATCCGAAGGGTGGTCGAGGTGGCTCCGGCGACGGACTCGCCGTCCTGCAGGTCTGCCCAGCCTGATGGGGTTTCCTGCTGCCACTGCACGGTGGGTGTCGGGGAGCCTGTGACGGAGGTGGTGAACGACACGAGCTTCGGGTCGGCGCCGGACACGGTCCCGTCGGCGCCGGTCGTCGCACCGGTGAGCTCCACGGACACGTCCGCTGGCTGCTTCGTGAAGGTGGGCGTGGTGACGACGGCGACCTCGCGGAGCCCCTGCTTCGCGGACCCCGTCGCGGTGTTCGCCGTGCCGGCCAGGACGGTGCCGGTGCTCGTCACCTGGATCGGGTCGGCGACGTACTTATTGCCGGGCAGGAACGTGCCCTCGAGCGGCTTCGCCGCAGTACCGGCGGTGCCGCCGATGCGGTACGCCCGCAGCACGTTGCCCGCCGTGGTGTCGCCGGAGCCGGAAGCCCAGAGCAGCCCACGGGCGGTGTCGACGGCGAGGTACGACGCCGTGCCGACGCGGTCGATCGTGGCGGTCACGGCGGGAGTCCCGCGGAGTGATAGGGCACGGAGCTTCTGGTCGCCGTCGTTACTCAGCCAGGCCCGTCCGTCGGCGTCCACGGGCACGTCGCCCGCGAGTCCGGACTGCGCGGCGGCACCGATCGAGAGCGTGCTGACGACGGAACCTGTGGCGAGGTCGACGACCGCGGCCTTCCCCGCGTACTGGTCGGTCACCGCGGCGCGCCCGGACGTCCAATCGACCGCAACCTGGGCGATCTGGAGGTCGACGTCCGCGATGCGCTCTGCCGACAGGCTCGCGGTGGACAGCGCCGCGCCCTCGTCGGTCACCCCAGCGTCCTCGAGGGTTCCGGAGGACAGCGGCGACACCCGGACCAGGCCGGCGGAGCCACCGTCGTCGTCGAGCGCTGCCTGGGTCACGATCGATCCGTCGGCGGGGTCGATCGAGAACGGTGTCGACGGCGACACCGCGATGGAGGGCTTGACGTACACGACGTGGTCGTAGGCCGCGTCGGCTCCTCGCTGGATGACGACGTAGGCACCCGAGACCCACGAGCCCTCGTCGCCGCCGAAGGTCGTGGCCGGCAGCGAGGTCGTGGCGATGATGTCGCCCGTGTTCGGGTCGACCCGCGCGTTCGCGAAGCCCGTCGTCACCCCGTCGATGCCGCCGTGGACGACCGTGCCGTGCTCGTCGACGACGCTGAGGATCGGCGCACCGGAGTCGCTCCGACCACTCTGCACGACGAACTGCCCACGCTTCGGGTCCGCGGCGATGGCGGACACGGTCGACGTCGTCTCAGTGAACCGGGTGGCGGCGAGTGCGCTCACACCGGGCTCGCTGAACTCGGCGTCCGGGGTCTCGCCCTCGGCCGGCCACGTGCCGGTCAGGTCGACGGACACCGGGTCGAGCGCCGTACCCGCGGAGTAGAACTCGGTCGGGTCCTGCCCGGTGCCGCTGATGTCCGCCGCGAACGCCTTCGCCCCCTCGGCGGTGATGGCGGTCGGCAGTCCGGACCACGAGTACTTCCCGGCGGTGACCGAGCGGGTGCCCTTCGTGACGTCGACGGTCGCGAGGGTGATGCGCTTCGACGTGGACGTGCCCTTCGGCGCGCCAGTGGCCGCGTCGACGATCTGCACGCGGAGCCCGGCGACGAGCGAACCGCTGGTCGGCGTCAGCGTCAGCGTCGGCTGGTCGAGCGTGATGACGAACGTGTGCGCACGGTAGTCGAACTCGACGCTCCCGGCGCCGGTGGCGGTGAGTTCCTTCGTGGCGGTGTCGTAGCTCCCCGAGGTCGCCTGGAACCGGAAGGTGCCGTCACTGCTCTTCGTGGCACCCCCGCCCGTGGTGATCGAGCCGCCGCCGCTGACGTAGTTGCGGAAGGACTGTTTGAACCCCCAGTCGACGGTGCCGCCGGTGACGCTGGTGGACGTGGAGTCGGCGGCGACAGCCGTGCCGGCTGCACCGGCGACGGCGGACGTCAGCCCAATCAGGGCGGCGACGGCCAGACCGAGCGCGCGGATCGGCGCACGGGTAGTGCCACAGGACGTGACGGTGTGCATGGGGTTCCTCGGGTGGATGCGAGCGGTGGACAGGAGCGGTGGACAGCGATGCTGGGCGCGGCCGTGGGGGCCCCGGGCGGCGGTGTCGCCGCCCGAGCGGTGGGTCACCAGTTGACGGGGATGGTGACTTCGTCGCGGGTGGGGGTGCTGTTCTGGACGCCGTGCGCCGAGAACGTCTGGAGGTAGCACTTGTACTTGCCGAGTGCGGCGTTGGCGGCCTTGGTCTTCGTCGTGTCGTAGGCGCAGTTGACCTTCGCGGCGGCGTCACCGGTGTGGTGCGGGTCCGCCGTGTACGACTTCGACACGGTGAGCGTCGTGGTGAACTTGCCGCCGGTGGTGAAGGAGCTCTTCGGGATCCACTGCGCCGAGCCGTACCAGCCCGAGTTCGTGAAGTAGTCGGACTCCTTCGGCCCGTAGACCGCGTACACGCCGAAGCCGAGCCCGCCGGCGTTGCCGTCGAAGTTCGTCCCGGTGAGCGTCACCGTGCCGGTGCCGACGCCGTTCAGGGCACCGTTGCCGTCCGTGACGACGGTAGCCGGACCGGTGGCGGACAGCGTGGCTGTCCCGTTGGTGCCGGTGGTGGCCGCCGAGGCGCTGACCGCGGGCAGCACGGCGAGTGCGAGCGCGGCTGCTCCGGCCGCGAGCGTTCCGCCGACGGTGCGAGCGATTCGTGTCATGTGTTCATTCCTTCTCTCGATGAGGGCACCCCCTGCGAGCACCCATCAGTGACCCCGCCCCTGGCGGGGTCGTTCTCATGCGGTCGGCGGTTCGGCCGCAGCACGCTTGGCGGCGCGGCGGGAGTGCACGATCGCGATGACGACGAGTGCCGCGACGGCGACGACGAGTGCGGAGAGCCCGCCGAGCACGATGCGGAGCACGGTTGGGTCGATGCCGCCCGAGGCGGTTGCGTCCGTCGCTGCGGCGGCCACGGCCGACGGGGTCGCGGTCGGCGTGTCCGTGGTTGGTGCGGCGGACGCGGTGGGTCGGCTGGTCGCGCGCGACGTGGCGGTCGCGCCGGGCGTTGCCGCGGCGGTCGGACTGGAGGCACCGCTCGCGGCCGTCCCGCCGGCCTGCGTCGTGCCTGTGCCGGTCTGGGCGCTCCCCTGCTGGGTGATGGTGCCGCCTCCGGCGAGGGTGCCGCCGGTACCGTAGAGATTGGAGACTGTCACTGGGGTGAAGGTCTCGTTGTTGGCGTTCGGTACGCCGTGTGCGCCGATGGTGATTACGCCGCACTGCACGACGGTGCAATTCACGGTGGTGGCCTTGTTGTTTCGGTCGAGCGCCTGGAACGTCGATCCGGGCACCTTGAGCGTGGCGGACCAGTTGCCGGCGGCGTCGATCGTGCCGCCGTTCGCAGCGTATTCGGTGGTGCCGCCGGGGAATGAAACAAAGTCGAGGTAGCCGGAAGGGTTTGACTCGTCGTCGGGCACGTAGCTGTAGTTGACGCCGGTGGCGCCGCCCTTGCTCGGCTGCCAGGTGCCCGACACTGTGCCGAACGCGACGTAGATCCCGCCGAACCCCTTTTTGATCGACTGGAACCCGGTGCCGCTCACCCGCAGGGTCGTGAGATACGTCGAGTCGGTACGATTTGTGACCTCGGGGTGTCCCTCGACGGCGACGCTGACCCGGGCGGCCGCGGACGCCGGAGCGGCACCGGCGAGGGCGAGCCCGACGGCCGACACGATGCCGAGCACCAGGGCGAGCAGTGCGGCGGGGATGGACCGCAGCGGGCGGACGGACGTGGTCACGAGTGGACCTCCTGGGGGCGTCGGGTCGGCACGACGACGGGCGTGCCGGTGTTCGGGTCGGGGATGACGGCGACCGGCTGGCGGTAGACGTCGCTGATGCGGTCGGCGGTGAGGACTTCGGTCGGGGTGCCGACGGCGACGATGCGTCCGTCGGCGAGCATCGCGACCCGGTCGGCGTACGCGCCTGCGAGCGACAGGTCGTGGAGCACGACGACGACCGCTCCCCCGGCGCGGGCGTGCGCACGGGCGGTGTCGAGCACGGCCTCCTGGTGGCGGAGGTCGAGCGCGGCGGTGGGTTCGTCGAGCAGGAGCACGGGCGTCTCCTGCGCGAGCACCCGGGCAAACGAGGCGCGGGCACGTTCCCCGCCGGATAGCGACGGCAACGTCTGGTCGATGCGCGCGGCGAGCTCCATCTGGTCGAGTACTCGTGCCACCACGGTGTCGTCAGCGTCCGCGCGGTTGGTGCCGCGCCACGGTGCCCGGCCCATCCGGACGACCTCGCCGACCCGGAACCCGAACGCCACGGCGTTGTCCTGCTCGAGCACGGCCCGCCGTCGGGCAGTCAGAATTGGTCGTTCGCTGCCGCTGAGGGCCCCGTCGATCGACACCGACCCGGTGTGCGGCAGGTCACCCGCGACGGCACGGAGGAGTGTCGACTTGCCGGCGCCGTTCGGTCCGACGAGTGCGAGGACCTCGCCGAACGCCACCGTCAGGTCGACGCCGTCGAGGAGCGGCCGTCCGCCGATCGCGACGCCGAGCCGGTCGACGATGACGGCCGCGGCGTTCATGCCCACCCTCCCGACCGGCGACGTGCGCGGCGCAGGAGCCAGAAGAAGAACGGTCCGCCGACGAGCGAGGTCAGCATGCCGATCGGCAGGTCCGCGTACGGCACGAGTGTCCGAGCGAGCAGGTCCGCGATCGTCAGGAGCAGGGCGCCACCGAGTGTTGAAACGAGCAGCAGCGGGCCGTGGGCGGGACCGATCAGCATGCGCATGAGGTGTGGGACCACGAGCCCGACGAACGCGATGATCCCGGCGAAAGCCACCGCGGCGCCGACGAGCAGGGCGACGACGACGATCGCGACGACCCGCACGGCCTCGACCCGGACCCCGACGTGTCGGGCCGCCCGGTCCCCGAGCGACAGCAGGTCGAGGGAACGGGTGAGCACCACGGCGCCGACGAGACCGAACACGACGACCGGGGCGATCGACCCCGCCTGGTCCCACATCGACCCGTTCAGCGACCCGAGCTGCCAGAACACGATCTGCTCGCGGGCCTGCTGGTCCCCGAGGAAGGTCAGGAACGCCAGGCCCGCGCCGGTGAAGGCGTTGACGGCGATGCCGGTGAGCAGGAGCGTCACGACCTCCGTGCGCCCGCCGGCTCGGGACAGTGCGTACACGAGCAGTGTCGCGACGAGCCCGGCGGCGAACGCCATGAGGGGTGTCGTCCAGTACCCGGCGAACTGTAGCCCGAGCACGATCGAGGCGCAGGCCCCAAACGCCGCTCCGCCCGAGACGCCGACGACGCCGGGGTCGGCTAGGGGGTTCGCGAACACCGCCTGCATGAGGACACCGGCCGCGGCGAGGGCGGCGCCGATCATGAGCGCCATGACGACGCGGGGGAACCGGATGGTCCAGAGCGCTTGCGTGAACAGGTCGTCGGCGGTGCCGTGCACAGGGAGGCCGAGCGAGCGTCCAACGGTCCGCAGCACCTCGATCGGCGGGATGCCGAGCTGCCCGGTGCTCGCCGACACCAGCGTCGCGAGGACGAGCGCCACGAGGAGCCCGACCGTCAGCAGCGTGATCCGTCCTGCTCGCGACGTCGCACGCGCCCCGGCCGTGGGACGGGCCGGACCCGGTCCGGCCACGGCGATCCGTGCCTCCCGTGCGGTCATCAGGACCCCGCCGGGGCGTAGATCGCCGCTGTCAACGCTGCGACGATCTCGGGGGTGCGCGGCCCGAAACTCATCACTGTCGAGTCGGCCATGTCGACGATGCGGCGGTGCTGCCCGGCAGGGGTCTGCGCGATTGCCGGCACCCGCTGCAGGAGCCCGTCGACGCCGTCGACCGATTCGAGGCCCTTCGTCATCATGATGACGAGGTCTGGCTGCATGGCGACGAGTGCTTCGGCGTTCACGGGACGCATGCCGGTCCAGTCCTGCTCGGTGGCGATGTCGCGGCCGCCGACGGCGTCGATGAGCGAGTCGGCGCCGGACTCCTTGCCGAACAGGTAGTAGATGCCCGCGTTGCCGCGCACGTAGAGGAACACCATCCGGAGCTTGTCGGCCTTGCGCTTCGGGGCGATGCGCGCCACCTGGGTGGCGACGGCTGCCTGCTGCGCGTGCACCTCGGCGGCGAGCCGCTCGCCGGTGTCGTGCACGCCGAGCGCGTCTGCGACCTGCCCGATGAGCTCGTCGATGTTGGAGGTGTCCCGGTGTGAGTCGACGACGACGACGGGGATGCCGGCTTTGCGCACCTGCAGGACGACGTCCCACGGGCCGAGCGACGTGTCGGTGATCAGCACGGTCGGGCGGAGCGAGAGGATCGCTTCGGCGGAGAGCTCGTGGCCGTTCTGCGTGACGAGCGGCAGGTTCTCGGTGCCCTCGAAGCCGGTGGAGATGTCCCTGCCGACGAGGTTGTCGCCGAGTCCGAGGCCGTACACGGTGGAGGACAGCGTGCCGTAGATGTCGAGTGCGAGGATCCGGTCCGCGCTCGTGACGGTGACCTTCGTGTCTTGGTTGTCCGTGACGGTGACCGGCAGGTCAGGAGCATCGATCGTCGCAGCACGCGGCGGCAGGTCCGTTGCCAACGTCGCCGTACTGGGGCCCTCCAACGTCTTCGCATCCGTCACCGGCGCGATGCCGGTCAAGCTGTTAGCAGGATTCGTCGCGCTGGTGCCGGCGGCCGAGGCCTGATCGACTTCGCTGGCCGGTTGTGTCGTACAGCCGGCAAGCATGAGTGCTCCGACAAGGACGACAGCGACGAGACTGCTCCGTAATGGCGTGGTGATGATGCGTCTTTCTTGGCGGGTGCTAGTCATGGTCGGAGGGTCGCTTCGATGAGGACGTTGTCAACCGAGGCGGACCCGTCTGGTCGTTGCAGGCAGGTGATGAGGACCAGCCGGCCCGGCACGTCCGCCCACGTCGCTGCATCGTCGGCGATTGTCTTCTTAGTGATGCGGTGCGATCCGGTAACGGTGTAGGTCGCGTCGCCGACGTGGACGATGCTGTCGACGGCGACATCGCTACGCTGTTTCTCGACGTCGATGAGGTAGTTGCCGGGTCCGATCGCACCGCCGCGGAGGGAGTGCATCACCACGAACACGGTGCCGTTCTTCCGGTCCGCCAGCGTGGTACCCATGTTGCGGACGACGTACGCCTCCTGGAAGCCGGGCGGGGTGATCTGCCCCTCGACGGCGTCGAGCGCTCCGAGCGGCACGTCGAGACCGGCAGAGGGGACGCGAAGCCGGTCCCCGGTGGAGGCGACCGCGTTTGACTTCCGCGCGGCATCCGCTGACTCCCCCAAATCGAGGGTGACGTGCTTACCGTTCATCGCTGTACCGGAGACGGACGCGGTGCCGGACCCGGGGGTGTTGTTGGCGGCACCGATGAGCCCGCCGACCACCGCCAGGACAGCGACGGTCGCTGCCGCGATAAGCGCGACGGTCGATGCACGGCGTCGCGGGGGTGAGGATGCAGAGCGCATGGTGCGATTCGATCTCGAGAGTGCCGAGCGGGGGACGCGGGGCGTTTCCCCGCTCGGACAGGTGTTGACGGTTAGTGCTGGTTGCGGCGGCGGTACGCAATAACTGCGACCGCGATGAGGGCGATGGCGCCGCCGGCGGACAGGGCGATCCAGGG
>NZ_CAJCKD010000030.1:0-44211 GCF_903970855.1 Curtobacterium sp. ME12 | reverse complement strand
GCATTCACATCACTCATACGATCTTATTTTTACATTATGCTCATCGACTAAATACTACTACATAGACCTGTCCCATTTGTCCACACGACTCGCTCTCATGATCACGACTCGCCTCCCGCCGCACCAGCCTGACTACGCCGCACGGTGCGCCCAGCGCCCGCACCCGCGCACCGGTGCGCGGAGCAGCCACGGGCCTCCCGTCAGGCGGTCCACGCGGCCGGGTGCCGCCGCTGCCAGCGCAACCGGCGCTCGAGCTGCGCGCCGATCGCGAGCAGGACGCGCTCGCCGCCGGGGCGTCCGATCAACTGCACGCCCATCGGCAGGCCGCCGCCGTCCGGGTGGTCGTCGTCGGTCACGCCGACCGGCAGGGTGATCGCGGGGAGCCCGGACACGTTCGCCATCGACGTCCACGGCGAGTACGCGCACTGGCGGCGGAAGTCCTCGTCCGGGTCGTCGCCGTACCAGCCGAGGAGCCTCGGCGTCATCGCGAGGGTCGGCGTGAGCACCGCATCGAACCGGTCGAACGCACCGATGAGCGTCGTCGAGAAGGTGTCGAGCGTCGACATCGCGTCGAGGACCTGCGTGCCGGACAACGCCTGTCCGCGGGCCACGAGCCAGGCCACGAGCGGGGTCAGCGACGACAGGTCGATGCCGGGCACCTCCGGCAGTCGGGCGGCCGAGCTCTCCCACGCCACCCGGAACGCGTCCGCGTACGGCACGCGGGGCATCCGGACGTCCTCGACGCCGTGTCCGACCTCGCCGAGCACCCGCACGGCGGTCTCCACGGCGGCCCGGGCCGCGGGGTCGACGACCACGTCGACGGTGTCGTCCCAGGGCGAACCCTCGAGCACCCCGACGACGAACCGGCCCTCGCCGCGGACGGCGGCCGCGGTGAACGGCCCCTCGCCGACGTCGGGGGTGACGAGTGCGTACGGCGACGGCTCCGGCAGCCCGGTCGGCGCGACCAGCGCGTCGAGGAGCATGCCCGCGTCGGCGACGGAGCGGGTGAGCGGCCCGGCCACGGACAGGCCACCGACTCCGGAGCGGCCGGGCATCGACGGCACGCGTCCGCGGCTCGGCTTCAGGCCGACGAGTCCGGTCGCCGCGGCGGGGATCCGCACCGATCCGCCGCCGTCCGACCCGACCGCGGCGGGCACGAGTCCGGCGGCGACGGCGACGGCCGCACCACTCGACGACCCGCCCGGCGCGCGCATGGTGTCGTAGGGGTTCCGCGTCACGCCGAGCCGGGTCTCGGACGACGAGGACATGCCGAACTCTGGTGACGCGGTCTTGCCGAGGCTGACGGTGCCGGCCGCGTCGAGCGCGGCGACGAGCGGGTGGTCGGCCGACGCGGGCCGCTCCGGCAGGCTCGTGGTGCCGTTCCGCGTGGGGACCCCGGCGCGGTCGTACAGGTCCTTGTCGGCGGACGGGAGGCCCCACAACGGTCTCGACGTCGGCACCAGGTGGCCGAGGCGATCGGCTCGGGCCCGGGCAGCGTCCGCGGTGACCGACACGAAGGCGCCGAGTCCGGCGTCCAGGCGTTCCACGCGGGACAGGTAGTGCTCGGTGACCTCGCGGGCGGTCGCCTCGCCCCGGCGGATCCAATCCCAGAGTTCCTGTGCGGAGAGATGGTGGAGTTCGAACACGGCTCCGAGCCTAGGCGGCGGCGGCCCGTATCCTTCGACGGTGCACACCTCGCTCGCCTCCGGCACGACGAAGCGCCGGATCGAACTCCGGCTCGTCCGGCCCCTGTTCGCCTGGTTCGCCCGGCCGACCGTCACCGTCGACGGGGTGGGACACCCGGCGCAGTGGGGCACCGGCACGTGGGCGGTGCCGGACGACGGCGACACGGTGATCGGTGTGTACCTGTTCAACCGAGCGTGGCGGTTCGGGGCGGCCTCGGTGTCGGTCGGCGGCGCGACGGCGCTCGAGTACCGAGGCGGGCTGCTGCCGGTGGGTGCGGGTCGGCTGACGCCGCGGGGCTGAGGGCAGGGTCTGCTCGGGCGACTACTCGAACATCTCGGCGAGGAGCGCGTGCTGGCACGGTCCGCTGCACGAGGAGTTCCCGCTCCGCGTGGGACGATGGGCGCATGACCGCCACGCTCGTCGCCAAGGGCCTGTCCGGCGGCTACGCCGCTCGCACGCTGTTCGACTCCCTCGATCTGACGGTGGCGCCGGGCGACGTGATCGGGGTCGTCGGCGTGAACGGTGCCGGCAAGTCGACGCTGCTCCGGCTGCTGGCCGGGGTCGACGAGCCGCTGGCCGGCACGGTGTCCCTGGCGCCGACGGACGCGTTCGTGGGGTGGCTCCCCCAGGAGCACGAGCGCATCGCGGGCGAGACCGTCGCGGCGTACCTCGGGCGGCGGACCGGCTGCACCGAGGCGACCGTGACGATGGACGCAGCAGCGGCGGCGCTCGGGGACTCCGATGCCGGCGACGCAGCGGCCGATAGGTACTCGGCGGCGCTCGACCGCTGGCTCGCCGCGGGAGCCGCCGATCTGGAGGACCGGATCCCGGCGGTGCTCGCGGACCTCGGGCTCGAACCCGGCACCGGCGACTCCGCGGCGGACGGCGTCAGCCCGGACTCCCTGATGACCGCGCTGTCCGGCGGGCAGGTCGCCCGGGTCGGGCTCGCCGCGCTGCTGCTGTCGCGGTTCGACATCGTCCTGCTCGACGAACCCACCAACGACCTCGACCTGGACGGCCTCGACCGGCTCGAGGCGTTCGTGCGCGGGCTGCGCGGCGGGGTGGTGCTCGTCAGCCACGACCGTGAGTTCCTGGCGCGCTCGGTGACCTCGGTGCTCGAGCTCGACCTGGCGCAGTCGTCGAACCGGCTGTTCGGCGGCGGGTACGACTCGTTCCTCGAGGAGCGCGAGATCGCCCGGCAGCACAAGCGGGACGCGTACGACGAGTTCGCGTCGACGAAGGCCGACCTGGTCGCACGGGCACGGACGCAGCGCGAGTGGTCGAGCCAGGGTGTCCGGAACGCCATGAAGAAGAGCCCGGACAACGACAAGATCCGCCGCCGTGCCGCCTCGGAGTCGAGCGAGAAGCAGGCGCAGAAGGTCCGGCAGATGGAGTCCCGCATCGCCCGGCTCGACGAGGTCGAGGAGCCGCGCAAGGAGTGGCAGCTCGAGTTCACGATCGGCAGCGCACCCCGGTCGTCGGCCGTCGTCGCGACGCTGTCGAACGCCACGTTCACGCAGGGCGACTTCACCCTCGGCCCGGTCTCGCTGCAGGTCGACGGCGGTGACCGGATCGGCATCACCGGCCCGAACGGCGCCGGCAAGTCCACCCTGCTGCGGGCGCTGCTCGGCAAGCAGGCGCCGACGACGGGCACGGCCTCGCTCGGCTCCAGCGTCGCGGTCGGCGAGGTCGACCAGGCGCGCGCCGCGTTCACCGGCGACCAGCCCCTGGCGGCGGCGTTCGAGGCGATCGTCCCCGAGTACACGACCGCCGACGTCCGGACGCTGCTCGCGAAGTTCGGGCTGAAGGCGGACCACGTCGGCCGACCGGCCTCGGCACTCTCCCCCGGCGAGCGCACCCGGGCAGGCCTCGCGCTGCTGCAGGCCCGCGGGGTGAACGTGCTCGTGCTCGACGAGCCGACCAACCACCTCGACCTGACCGCGATCGAGCAGCTCGAGCAGGCGCTGGAGTCCTACGACGGGACCCTGCTGCTCGTCACACACGACCGGCGCATGCTGGAGACCGTCCGACTCGACCGGCAGTTGCGGGTCGAGGGCGGCACCGTCACCGAACGCTGACGGGTCGACCGGACGCTGAGGCATCGACCGAGGGGGGACGCACCATGCGACGCAACACCTGGATCGCGACGACCGCCGGGGTGGTGGTGCTCGCCGTCGCCGCCGTCGTGGTGGGGGTGACCGTCGGGTCGCCGGCACCGGAGCCGACCCGCGCGGCCCGGGCCACGACGACACCGGCCCCGACCCCGAGCGCCACGCCGAAACCGAAGCCGACGCTCGCGGCCGTCCCCTCCGCGCCGTCCGACGCGACCCTGGCCGCGCTGCCGTTGGCGTTCCACGACGCCGTCGTACCGCAGTTGCTCGACGGCGGGGACGTCGACCCCGAGGACACCTGGCAGATCGCGACCCCGCGCACGCCGCTCGTCGCCCTGTACGCGAGCCCGTCGAGCCGCGCCCGGCCGGTGGCGACCCTGTCCCACCTGGTGTCGACGATCAACCGGCCCGCGGCGACCGCGGTGTGGGGTCGTTCCCCCGGCCGGGACGGCGGGATGCTCCTGGTGTCGACGCCGTCCCGCAACCGCACCCCCGGTGACGGCGGCGACCCGGACGCCCCGAGCGCGACGTTCGCCTGGGCCCGGGCCGCCGACTTCACCGTGACGCGCACCGACCGGATGATCACGGTCGACGTCGCCGCCAGCACGGTGTCCGTCGTCACCCGCACGGGCACGGTCACCGCCACCGAGGCCGCCCGGCTCGGGACGCCGGAGGACCCCACACCGGCCGACACCGCCACCTACGTCGAGGCGGCGTACGTCGACACCCGCGTCGCCTACACGCAGGGCAACCCGATCATCCTGACCGGGGCGCACTCGTCCCGGATCCCGTCCTACGGCGGCAACGCCGCGCTGACCGCGCTGCACTACTACCCGGACCCGACCGGCAGCTCGCACGGCTGCGTCCGGATCTCGGCGGAGATGACCCGCACCCTGGCGGCGCTGCCCGTCGGTACGCCGATCCGGTTCAGCTGAGGACCGGCGCCGCCCGATCAGTCGCTCGGAGTCCGCACCAACCCGAGTCGCTCCACGACCTCGGCGCTCTCCTCTTCCGGCGTGCGGTCGGCGGCGATGGTCAGGTGGGCCTCGTCAGGCTGCGGCGGCTCGAGCGTGGCGAGCTGCGACCGCAGCAGCGACGTCGGCATGAAGTGCCCGGAACGCTGCGACATCCGCTCCTCGATGAGGGCACCGTCACCGGCCACGTGCACGAACACCACCCCGGGCGCCCGCAGCACGTCGCGGTACGAACGCTTCAGCGCCGAGCAGGTCACGACGCCGTTCGTCCCGGCGTCCAGGTGCCCGCGGATCCACCCGGCGACGACGTCGAGCCACGGCCAGCGGTCCTCGTCGGTGAGCGGGGTGCCGGCGCGCATCTTGTCGACGTTCACCTGTGGGTGCATCGCGTCGCCCTCGGCGAACTCCCACCCGACCTGCTCCGCCACCATGGCGGCGACGGTGGACTTGCCGGACCCGGAGACCCCCATCACGACCAGGACGCGGGCATCCAGCCCGGTGTCGGCCGCCCGGGCAGCACCGGCCCCGCCGGCACCTCCTGCGCCGCTCATCGGATGAACACCCCGGCCAGCAGGACCCCGAGCAGCCCGAACACCGAGATGAGGCACTCGAGCACCGTCCACGTCTTGAACGTCTGCCCCACCGTGGTGCCGAGGTACCCCTTCACCAGCCAGAAGCCGGCGTCGTTGACGTGCGACAGGAACACGGAGCCGGCACCGATCGCGAGCACGAGCAACGACGTCATCGGGGTCGACAGGTCGGCGGCGATCGGCGCCATGATGCCGGCGGCGGTCACGGTGGCGACCGTGGCCGACCCGGTCGCCACGCGCACCAGGGCCGACACGACCCAGGCGACGAGCAGCACCGAGACGCCGGAGTCCTTGACGGCGTCGGCGATCACGCCGCCGATCCCGGTGTTGATGAGCACCTGCTTGAAGCCACCGCCGGCACCGACGATGAGCAGCACCCCGGCGATCGGGGGCAGCGCGCTCTCGAGCGACTTCGACACGGCCGAGCGGTCCATCCCGCCGCCGATCGCGAAGAAGACCATCGCGTAGACGGCCGCGATGCCGATGGCGATCATCGGCGAACCGAGGAAGTCGAGCAGGCTCACCCACGAGCCGGCGGCGTCGGGGGCGGTGGCCTCACGGATCGCCTGGCCGAGCATGAGCACGACCGGCAGCAGGATGCCGATCAGGGCGACGGTGAACGACGGGCTGCGCGGCTCGCTGATGACGCGCGTGAAGTCGCTCTTGCCGTTGGGCAGGGACGCGGTGTCCTGCGTTGCGGCGCGACGGCGTGCCTGGCGTCCGGAGTGTGCCGGGTCGTCGGCGAAGGCGGCGGACGCGGAACCCGACCCCGAACCCGGCCCGGCGGTGGCGACCGCCCCGCGCGACCCGAACATGTCGGGGACGGGGATGTCGACCCAGCGGGCTGCGAACCGGGCGAAGAGCGGCCCGGCCAGGATGATCACCGGGATCGCCAGCACGATGCCGAAGGCGAGCGTGGTGCCGAGGTTCGCGCCGACGGTGGAGATCGCGACGAGCGGGCCGGGGTGCGGCGGGACGAACGCGTGCATCGTCGACAGGCCGACCAGGGCGGGGACGGCGATCTTCATGATCGGCACCTCGCTGCGCTTCGCGACGAGCACGATGATCGGGATGAGCAGGACGAGGCCGACCTCGAAGAACATCGGCAGCCCGATGAGCGCACCGATCAGGGCCATCGTCCACGGCAGCGCCGCCTTCGACGACTTCCGCACCAGGGTGTCCACGACGCGGTCCGCTGCGCCCGAGTCGACGAGCATCTTGCCGAACATCGCCCCGAGCCCGACCAGGATCCCGACGCTCGTCATGGTCGCACCGAAGCCGTCACCGAAGCTCGTGACGGCCTTGTCGGGAGCGAGCCCCGCGCCGATGCCGACGCCGAGCGCGCCGATCGTGAGCGCGATGAACGGGTGCACCTTGAGCCACGTGATGAGCGCGATGATCACCACGATGCCGACGAGTGCCGCGATGATCAGCTGCGGGATCGAGCCGGACGGGTCGACCGTCTCGGTGGTGCCACCTGCGGCGAGCAGGTGGTCCGGGAGAGCGTGAGGCATCAGCGCCCCTTCCTGGAGTCGCTGCTGCGCGGCTCCGTCGCCTTCGTGTCGAGGGTGGACTGGCGCGACGAACGCCGACCCTCAATAATCTGATTAATCAGACTATACGACGTCGTTCCGCGCGCCAACCGCCCGTCCCCGGAGTCTGCCGCTTCGATGGGACCGGCGTCACGGCGACCGCGTGACCCGTACTGCACGGAGGAAACGATGCCCACCGCACGCGGACTGCACGCCCACGTGCTCGACACCCTGGGCCAGCGGATCGTCGACGGCGACCTGGCCACGGGTTCCGTCGTGCGACCCGAACTGGTCGCCGACGAGTTCGGGGTGTCCCGTTCGGTCGTCCGCGAGGCCCTGCGCGTCCTGCAGTCCCTCGGCCTGGTCGAGCCCCGGCAGCGCGTCGGCACGCTCGTCCGCGACATCACCGCGTGGGAGCTGCTCGCCCCCACGGTGATCCGGTGGCGCGGTACCTCACCGGCGTACTTCGTGCAGCAGCGGGAGCTCCTCGAGCTCCGCCTCGGCGTCGAACCGGTCGCGGCGTCCCTGACCGCCGGCACCGATGGTGCGGACGCCGTGCTCGCCGCCGCCGAGGACATGCTCGATGCCTGCGGACGCGACGACAGCCGCGCCTACCTGGAGGCGGACGTCCGCTTCCACCGTGCACTGCTCGGCGGCTCGGGGAACGCCGTGTTCGCGCACTTCGCCGGCACGGTCGAGGCGCTGCTCCGCACCCGCACGTCGGAGTCGCGCGACCCCATCACGCGCTGGACGCGCGAGGCGGCGCTCCGGCACCAGGCGGTCGGGCGCGCAGCGGTCGACGGTGACGCGGACGCCGCGGCGGCGGCGGCCACCGCGCTGCTCCGCGTGACGCGCGACGAGTTCATCACCGAGGCGCCGGCGGACTGACGCGACCGGGCGACGTCCTGGAGGCGCGTGCCGGGGCCGCCACGGGCCTCCCGTCCGCCCCGCGGCCGCGGCTCGAGCGTGACGGACGTCCGTCAGGTCCGTCGCGTCGGTACCGGCGCCGCTGCCGGCTCGGTCAGCGTCGACGCGCGAACAGCCGCGGGCCGCGCAGGCGGAGCCGCATCGTGACCGTGCCGAGCCAGCGGTCGTACTTGTAGCCGACCTTGCCCATCCGGCCGACCTCCTCGAAGCCGAGCCGCTCGTGCAGCCGGATCGACGCCTCGGCCTGCCGGTCCGCGATGACGGCGACGACCTCGCGCACGCCGGCCGAGCGGCACTCTTCGAGCAGCGCCTCCATCAGCGCGCGGCCGAGCCCCTTGCCACCGGACGCGGCGCCGAGGTAGATCGAGTCCTCGACGACGTGGTTCGAGCGGTCCCGCGGGTTCCACGCGTCGACCAGGGCGTACCCGAGGATCTGGCCGGCGGGGTTCTCCGCCACCAGGAACGGCAGGCGGCGCTTCCGGATGTCGTCGTAACGCTTCTTCCACGCGGCGTACGTGAACGCCGCCGGGTCGAAGGTCACCGACGAATTGCGGACGTAGTGCGTGTGGATCTCGCGCACGTGGGGCAGGTCCCCCACCTCGGCCGCACGGATGCGGTACTCGAAGGCCGTCTCGGTCGCCGCCGGGGCGCGTAGGTGTCGCGGCAGGACCCGCCGTCGCTGGTATTCCTCCTCGAGCACGTGCCGAGCCTACTGAGCGGGCAGCGTCCAGTCGACGGGCGGTGCGCCCTGCGACTCGAGCAGCGCGTTCACCTGCGAGAACGGGCGACTGCCGAAGAACCCGCGCGACGCGCTCAGCGGGCTCGGGTGGGCCGACGCGACGACGGGGGTGTCGCCGAGGAGCGGCCGCACCGACCCGGCCTGGGCACCCCAGAGCACGGCGACGAGCGGGGTGCCACGGGCGACGAGCGCGCGGACGGCCTGGTCGGTCACCGCCTCCCAGCCCTTGCCACGGTGACTGCCTGCCTCGCCCGCCTGCACGGTGAGCACCCGGTTGAGCAGCAGGACGCCCTGGTCGGACCACGCCCGCAGGTCGCCGTGCGGGGGCGGCGTCACCCCGAGGTCGTCGGACAGCTCGCGGTAGATGTTCGCCAGGCTGCGCGGCACCGGACGGACGGCGGGGTCGACCGCGAACGACAGGCCGATCGGGTGGCCGGGCGTCGGGTACGGGTCCTGCCCGACGACCAGCACCTTGACGGTGTCGAACGGGGTCGTGAACGCGCGCAGCACGTCGCCGCCGGCTGGCAGGTAGTGCCGGCCCGCGGCGGTCTCGTCGCGCAGCCACGCACCGATCCGGTGCACGTCGGGCTCGACCGTTGCGAGGGCATCGGCCCAACCGGGGTCGACCAGGTCGGCGAGCGGCCGGGGTTCCACGTCGGCTACGCGCCCATGGTCGCGACGGCCACCGACTCCTCGCCGGCCATGACGCGCCAGACGCTGCCGGTCCCGCGGACCTCGAGCGCGCCCTCGCCGACGACGAGCGTGGTGTCCTCGTCGATCGCGAGTCCGGCGGTGACGAACTCGGCCTCGGCGCTGGCGATGAGCCGCGCGAGCGTGCCGGCCTGCACCGCGTGCACGTCGATGGTCAGGTCGACCAGGCCGAGGCCCTCGCGGAGCTCGACCTCGTCCAGACCCTCGGACGCCGCCTCGGGGCAGATCTCGACGCCGCCGATGCGCCAGCCGCCCACCAGGGCGCGGTCGGCGGCGATCATCGCACCGGCCGAGTAGCCGAGGTAGGGCAGACCGTCGGAGACGAGCAGCCGGAGCTGGTCGACGAGCGGGGCGATCGCCGCCAGGTAGTCGGGGGTGACGCCGCCACCGACCACCAGGGCGTCGACGTCGCTCAGGACGGTGGTGTCGAAGACCTGCCCGGCAACGACCTCGGTGACGAGCACCTCGGCCGTGCGCGCACCGCCGAGGACCTCGGCGATGTCGGCGGTCGACGACGGACTGCCGCCGTCCGTGCTCGCCACGGAGAGCAGGGCGATGCGCGGGACGCTCCGACCGACCGCTGCCGAACGGGCGGTCGCCTCGGCGAGGAACGGTGCTGCGGCGTCCGAGGCGGCGAAGAGACCGCCGCCGACCAGGTGGATGCTCACGACTCGGCCGTCACGGGGGCGAGGGCGCTCCACGGGAACGTGATCCAGCCGTCGACCCGGCGCCACACGTGGTCGGGCTCGAGGACGGTGCCGGGCTTCGAGTACAGGCAGGCGCTCCGGACGTCGGCACCGGCGTTCCGGATGATGTCGACCACCAGGCGCAGGGTGCGGCCGGAGTCCGACACGTCGTCGACGACGAGGACCCGCTTGCCGGCCAGGCTCGGGGCGTCGAGGGCGGGGGCCAGCACGACCGGCTCCTCCAGCCGCTGCTCGACGTCGGTGTAGAACTCGACGTTGATCGAGCCGCACTCCTTGGTGCCGAGGGCGTACGCGACGGCGCCGGCGATGATCAGTCCGCCGCGGGCGACGGCGACGACGACCTCGGGCTCGAAGCCGCTGGACAGGACGTCCTTGGCGAGCAGTCGTGCGGCGTCACCGAACTCCAGCCAGCCGAGTACCTCGGGCCCACTCGTCACGGTCACGGTGGACGGAGCCGCGGGCTCGGGTTCGCTGCTGATCGGCATCCGACCACGGTACCGGCAGGGAGCCCGCGCCCGCGACCCACGCCCGCCGCCCGGGCGCTGCGCGGGTCCGGCGCGGGCACTGCGCGGGTCCGGCGCCGGTGCGGCGCCGGTGCGGCGCGGCTGCGTCGGGGGTCCCGTGGGGGTCCCGCGCGCGTCGGCTCAGCGGGGCGTCAGCGGGCCGCGCGCCAGCTTGTGCTGCGCCGACTGCGCCACCGGCCGGATCGTCACGAGGTCGAGGTTCACGTGCGTCGGCAGCTCCACCGCGTGCACGATCGCCTCGGCGACGTCGTCGGCCACGAGCGGCTCCGGCACGTCGTCGTACACCGCGGCGGCCTTCTGCTGGTCCCCGCGGAACCGGGTGAGCGCGAACTCGTCGGTCTTCACCATGCCCGGCGCGATCTCGACGACGCGGATCGGCTCGCCGTTCAGCTCGAGCCGGAGTGCGCCGACCAGGGCGTGCTCGGCGAACTTCGCGGCGTTGTAGCCGCCACCGTTCTCGTACGCGACGAACCCTGCGGTGCTGGTCACCGTGACGATGTCCGCTCCCCCGGACGCGCGAGCGCGGTCACGCAGGTGCGGCAGCAGCGCGGAGATGACACGCTTCGTGCCGATCACGTTGACCTCGAACATGGCGCGCCAGTCGTCGACCTCGGACTCCTCGACGCTCGCCGAACCGAACGCCCCACCGGCGTTGTTCACGAGCACGTCGGCGCCGCCGAGGTCCGCGACCCGCGCGGCGAGCGCCGCGACGTCGTCGGCGTCCGTGATGTCGGCGACCAGGGTGTCGGCCCCGGTCTCCGCGGCGAGCGCCTCGAGCTTCGCGGCGCGGCGGGCCACGGCGAGCACGTCCCAGCCCCGCGACCGGAACAGCCGGACGGTGGCCGCCCCGATGCCCGAGCTCGCTCCGGTGACGACTGCGCGCCGTGCTGCCATGTGATCTGCCTCCTGCGTCCGTGACCGGAGCGCGTGGTGGCCCGGTCCGTCCACCGTACCGAGCGGGACGCTTCCGACACCGCACCGGGCCGTCCAGGTCACGATCCGGTAACGTGACCGGCGATGACGACGGATGCCGCCCCTCCCGCCCCCTTGGCCCCGGCGACGCAGCTCGAGCCCGGCCGAGCCCCGCGCCGGATCCCGATGTGGGACACCGCGCGGTTCGTCGCGGTCACGCTGGTGGTCATCGGCCACGCGATCCAGCGGCAGACGCCGGCGAGCGAGCACGCCCTGGCCCTCTACACGTTCATCTACGCGTTCCACATGCCGGCGTTCGGCGTGATCAGCGGCTACTTCTCGTCGGCGGACACCCCGACGGCGAAGCGGATGCGCCGGACGATCACGGACATCGTCGTGCCGTACATCATCATGCAGACGATCTGGACCGTGGTGCAGGGCATCGTCGAGGGCGGCAAGGACTTCAACCCGACGAAGCCGACGTGGACCCTGTGGTTCCTGCTGGCCCTGGGCATCTTCAAGCTGATCCTGCCGTACCTGGCGCAGCTGCGGTGGCCGCTGTTCTGGGCGGTCGTGTTCAGCATCGGCGTCGGCTACTTCGACAACGTCGACTCGACGCTCTCGCTGTCCCGCGCGATCAGCCTGCTGCCGTTCTTCCTGCTCGGGTGGCAGGTCAAGCAGTGGGGCGTCTTCGACCGCTGGTACGAGGCGTCCCGCCGCACGGTCGTCCGGGTACGGATCGCCGCCGTGGTGGTGTTCGCCGCGTGGGCGGTGTCGTGCGCGGTCTGGATCCCGCAGTTCAAGGAGTTCGACCTGCACCACTGGTTCTTCTACGACGACTCCTACTCGGGGCTCGGCGAGGACGCCTGGTGGGCGGGTGCGGTGCGCTTCGGCCTGATGCTGCTCGCGACCCTGCTGACGGCGTCGTTCCTGGTGCTCATCCCCCGTCGGAACATCTGGATCACCCAGTTCGGCGCGGCGACGATGTACGTGTACCTGCTGCACACGTTCGTGCTCTACCCGATCCGGGAGTCCGGCGTCCTGGCCGGCGAGCACTCGGCCTGGCCGTTCGTGCTCCTCATGGTCGTCATCGCGTGTGCTGTCAGCCTCTTCCTGGCGCAGCCCTTCGTGCGGCGCGGGATGCGGTGGTTGCTCGAGCCGAAGGTCGGCTGGCTGTTCCGCCGCGACGCGTGACCCCTTCCCCCTTCCTCGCACCGTGCGAGGCCCATCCGCGAACGGTGCGAGGTTCCGTCCGTGGTGCAGGGGACCGAGGCTTGCACCGAGTCCGGAACCTCGCACCACAGGTGACCTCGCACGGTGCGACCCAGCGTCGCGCTCCGCGGACGGGAGGCGCGGGGTGCGTCGGGCGGGTGCGTTACGTCCCGAGGCGGGTGCGGTGGTGCGGGCCCGGCCACCTGCGTACCGTGACACCCGACGCACAGCCGCGCCGCGCCTCCAGCCCGAGCGCAGGGCGACCCGACGACCAGCCGCACCGGACAGGAGCACCAAGATGACCGAGCACGACGCCGCGCAGTGGCAGTTCGAGACCACCCAGGTCCACGCTGGCGCGCAGCCGGACCCGACCACGGGCGCCCGGGCGACGCCGATCTACAAGACGACCTCGTACGTCTTCGCGAACTCGGACGAGGCACGCGACCTGTTCGCGCTCGCCAAGCCGGGCAACATCTACTCCCGGATCATGAACCCGACGAACGACGTCGTCGAGCAGCGGGTCGCCGCGCTCGAGGGCGGCTCCGGGGCTCTGCTCGTCGCGTCCGGCCAGGCGGCCGAGACCTACGCGGTGCTGAACATCGCCGGTGCGGGTGACCACATCGTGTCGTCGTCGTCAATCTACGGCGGCACGTACAACCTGTTCAAGTACACGCTGGCGAAGCTCGGCATCGAGACGACGTTCGTCGAGGACCAGGACGACCTCGAGGAGTGGCGCCGCGCGGTCCGACCGAACACGAAGCTGTTCTTCGCCGAGACCATCGGCAACCCGAAGATCAACGTCCTCGACATCACGGGCGTCAGCGACGTCGCCCACGAGTCCGGCGTCCCGCTCATCGTCGACAACACGATCGCGACGCCGTACCTGATCCGTCCGTTCGAGCACGGCGCCGACATCGTGGTGCACTCGGCCACGAAGTTCCTCGGCGGCCACGGCACGGTCATCGGCGGGATCATCGTCGACGGCGGGACGTTCGCCTGGTCGCAGCACGCCGACCGGTTCCCGGAGTTCAACACGCCCGACCCGTCGTACCACGGTGCGGTCTTTGCCGAGGCGGTCGGCAACGAGCTCGCGTACATCGTGAAGGCCCGGGTGCAGCTGCTCCGCGACCTCGGTGCATCGAACTCGGCGGACACGGCGTTCGCCCTGCTCCAGGGCATCGAGACCCTGTCGCTCCGCATCGAGCGGCACGTGTCCAACGCGCAGGAGATCGCGGAGTGGCTCGACCAGCACCCCGACGTCGCCACCGTCGCCTACGCCGGGCTGCCGACGTCCCCCTGGTACGCGGCCGCGAACCGGTACGCGCCGAGGGGCGTCGGTGCCGTGCTGTCGTTCGAGCTCAAGGGCGGGGTCACCGCGGGCAAGGCGTTCGTCGACAACCTGCGGCTGTTCTCGCACCTGGCGAACATCGGCGACGTCCGCTCGCTCGTCATCCACCCGGCGTCGACCACGCACTCGCAGCTCACCCCCGAGCAGCAGCTCACCACCGGGGTCACCCCCGGCCTGGTCCGCCTGTCGGTCGGCATCGAGAACATCGCCGACCTGAAGGCCGACCTCGAGGCAGGGCTCGCCGCGGCCCGGACGATCACGCAGGAGAGCCAGCGCGCCTAGGGGGAGAGCCAGCGCGCGGAGGGGTGGTACGCCACCGGCTGCGTGCTCGCCTGCCGATGCGCGCGCATGTTGCGACGTCCCACGTGTCGATCGACGCGTGGGACGTCGTTCGTTGCACACGCATCCGGTACCTGCGCATGGTGCGACGATCCACGCGTCGAACGACGCGCACGATGTCGGAAGATGCGCACACACGGAACGGCGAGCGCGTTCCGAGCGCGGCCCGGAGGCCGGCCACGCGGCGGGCGTGACGTAACACGGCGGCGGCGACCCGCGCCTCCCGGCAGACTGGACGCACGATGGACTGGCAGACGACCCCCGAGGACTCCGTGCCGTCCACCCTGGTGCCCGGCACCGAACTCGGCACCCTCGGCAAGCCGCCCGTGACCGGTGCCTGGCGTCCCGGTGACCACCCGGGTGCACGCCGGTTCGAGTCCCTCGGCGAGCAGTGGGTGCGCGGCGGCCGCCTGCCGTCCGTGCGCGTGGCGTACGAGACGTGGGGCACGCTCAACGCCGCTCGCGACAACGCGGTGCTCGTCCTGCACGCACTGACCGGGGACTCGCACGTCGCGGGTGCCGCCGGCCCTGGCCACCGCACCGCCGGATGGTGGGGCGACGTCGTCGGCCCGGGGCGGGCGATCGACACCGACCGGTGGTTCGTGATCGCGCCGAACATGCTCGGCGGGTGCCAGGGCACCACCGGACCGTCGTCGGTGTCGCCGTCGGGCGCGGAGTGGGGCGCACGGTTCCCGTTCGTGACGGTGCGCGACCAGGTCGAGGTGCAGGCGCAGCTCGCCGACCGGCTCGGCATCGAGACCTTCGCGGCCGTCGTCGGGGGGTCGATGGGCGGGATGCACGCCCTCGAGTTCGCGGTCTCGCACCCCGCGCGCGTGCAGCGGCTCGCGGTCCTCGCGTCGACGGCGCAGACCACCGCCGACCAGATCGCGGCGAACTCGCTGCAGCGGGCGGCGATCCAGATGGACCCGGCGTTCGCCGGCGGCGACTACTACGAGGCCGATGTCGGCGAGGGCCCGCACCGCGGGCTGTCGCTGGCCCGGCGGATGGCGCTCATGACGTACCGCGCCTCGGACGAGCTGAACAGCCGCTTCGCGCGGTCCTGGCAGAGCGACGTCTCGCCGCTCGGCGACGACGGGCGGTTCTCGGTGGAGAGCTACCTCGACTTCCACGGCAACAAGTTCACCCGGCGGTTCGACGCCTCGAGCTACGTCACGCTGACGTACGCGATGGACTCGCACGACGTCGGTGCCGGGCGTGGCGGGGTGTCGGCCGCCCTCGGGCTGGTGACCGCACGGACCCTGGTCGTGGGGATCTCGAGCGACCGGCTGTTCCCCGTCGAGGACCAGCACCGGATCGCCGCGGGCGTGCCGGACGCACTCGACGGGGACGCCGCAGCGGTGATCGAGAGCGAGTTCGGACACGACGGGTTCCTCATCGAGCACGAGCAGGTCGGGGCGCACCTGCGGCGGCTGCTCGAGTCCTGATCGGGCGCGCCGGCCACCACGGCGCGCCGAAGACCCCCCAACGGGTGGCGCGCGTGGAATGATGGCGTGGAGCCCGGCACTGACCGACGCTCGGTTTCCCGCACCACCCAGATCGTCACCAACCAGGACATCGATGGACTTCATCGCACAGGAACGCGACCGCTTGCTGCGGTCGGCGACCCGTGTCGTGGGCATCGTCTGCGCGCTCGTCAGCGTCGTGGGCATCCTCTCCGCCGCCGCCGTGCCCACGCTGCCCCTCGTCGGCGCGCTCCTCTGCATCGCCGCGATGATCACCGCGCTCGTGTGCTTCGGCCGCGGCGGCGAGGTGTGGTGGACCGCCGCCATCGTCGTCGCCGGACTCGCCGCGATGGTGCTGCTCTTCACCGGCGTCGACGACTCGGCACGTCCGCTCGTCGCCAGCGCCGTCATGCCCCTCGCCGCCGGCGGGCTCTCGGCACCGCTGATGGCGCAGCGCGGGCACCCGGTCGGTCTCGGCATCACCATCGCCGGGGGCGGCGCCGTGGTGGTGCTCATGGTCTGGGGGTCGGGCTCACTCCTGTCCACCCCCGTCAGCGGCGCACTGCTCGGGTGGGTCCTGATGGCCGTCGTGGCGATCTGGATCTCGCGCAGCATCCCCCGCGTCGCCCGACGCATCTACAGCATCGGCACCGCCCACCGTGCCGAACGGCAGGCCAGCGAGACCGAGGCGCAGCGCCGCCAGGGTGCCCGCCTGCTGCACGACACCGTGCTCGCGACCCTGACGCTGCTGGCGCACTCCGGCGTCGGCGTCTCCGAGCAGGCGATGCGCGAGCAGGCCGCCGAGGACGCCCGACTGCTGCGCCACCTGCGCCTCGGTGCGACCCCGCAGCCCTCGCAGTCCGGTGACTACTCACTCACCCGCGAAGAGGAGTCGCCCCTCGGGCAGACCCTGGAGTCGGTCAAGCAGCGCTTCGGCCGCATGGGACTCGAGGTCAGCTGGCACGGCACCGGTCAGGTCCTGCTGCCGTCGAACGTGCTCGACGCGTTCTTGCTCGCGCTCGGCGAGTGCCTCGAGAACGTCCGTCGGCACGCCGGCGTCGGCGAGGCGCACGTCACGATCGTCCACGACAACGAGGTCGTCCGTGCGATGGTCACCGACTCCGGCGTCGGCTTCGACCTCACCACCGTCAGTGCCGAGCGACTCGGCTTCAAGGAGAGCGTCGTGAACCGCCTGCGCGAGGTCGGGGGCGACGCGAAGCTCTTCTCCGCGCCGGGCTCCGGCACCACCGTCGTCCTGGAGGCACCGCGATGACCCGGGTCCCCGAGGACACCATCGGCCGCAGCCTGCCCGGCGAGACGGCTCCGCCCGCACCCCGCACCCGCCGCGAGGCCCGCGAGCGGTACCGGACGAGCGAGCGCCGGCAGGCCAGAGGGCTCCCGTCGACGTCGACCGGCGCCCGGTCCCTGCGGCAGGCCGCGAAGCCCGGTGCCTCGCTCGGCGCCGGTTACCTCGGACTCGGCGCCGCGGTCCTCACCGCGATCGAGGCCGCCGCCGGCATCGCGTTCTTCCTGGTGCGCTGGAACGAGTACTCCGACCCGTGGCTGCCCGCGGTCGCGTGGGCGCTCTACGTCGTCGCCGCCGTCGGCGTCGGGCTCAGTGTCCTGACGTACGGCGAACGACTGACGGGCCTGGCCTTCGCGTTGATCTGCGTCGTGCTGGCCTGCGTGGTCACGCTCGACTTCATCGGCATCTGGCCGGAGCACGACATCGCGCACACCGCAACGGCGTCGATGGCCGCGGGGTTCGCCCTGCTGCCGATCGCCACGCTCCGGCCTGCCCGGGAGGTCGCAGCCGCCATCGCCGTACTCGGCCTCGCGTTCGTCGTGATGGCCGTTGCGTCGACGCCGATCACGAACGACACCATGCCCGGCATCGTGTCCCTGCTGTCGCTCGTCGTCGTGCCGCCGGCGCTCGCGCTGTACGTCGTGCAGCGGTTCCGCCAGCTCGTGCAGCGCGAACTCGACCGGGTGCTCGTGCAGAGCAACGTGCAGGCACCGCAGTTCGCCGTCGGCATGCTCGCCTCGGACGAACTCGCCCGGCTCGACCTGGCCGCCGAGAAGCTGCTCGACGCCGTCGCCAACGGCACCGACCCGCTGCCGTTGTCCGACGCCTCGAGCTCCGTCGCCGCGTCGCTCGCCACCGAGCTCCGTCTGCACCTGATCGAGGGCCGCCGCGAGACCTGGCTCTACCACGCGATCACCGAGTCCGACCACCTCGGCCGCTCGGTGAGCGTCGCCGACCCGACCGCCCTGGCGGGGCACCTCTCCCCCACCCAGCGCGACGGGCTGCTGCAGGCCATCTGGCAGATGGTCGGCGACGGCCGCACCGCGCAGCCCGGCATGCCCGTCGTCTCCGTCACGCTCGGCCCGATCGGCTCCGACGGCCACCTGGTCAGCGACGACACGATGGACGTGCCCGTCGTCATCGAGTCCCGCGGCGTGCCGCGGCGCAGCCTCGGTCCGACGGCCTGGAGCGCCTTGCAGCGCATCGGCCCGTACACCGAGACCGTCCGGGACGGCACGCTGCACATCGTCGCGCACTGCGTCGTGAACCGACATCCGTCGATGTAGCCGCCGGACACCCGCACGCCTGACCGACTTCCGGCCCGGATCCTCCTAGGATCGGCCGAGCAACCGCACCGAGAAAGGACGCCAGCATGGCGACTCCAGAGGAACCGATCCGACTCGCACTGGTCGACGACCACAGGATGCTCCTCGGCGCGCTCACGGAGTGGATCCGGAACGCCGCCGACGACATCACCCTGGTGGCCGCCGTCACGACCTGGCCCGAGCTGCTGACGAGCCCGGCGTTCCCCGTCGACGTGGTGCTGCTGGACCTGGACCTCAAGGACTCCATCCCGGTGTCGCTGAAGATCTCGACGCTCAAGACCGCGGGCGTCAAGACCGTCGTGATGAGCACCTACTCGGAGCCGAACGTCGTGCGCGAAGCCCTCGGCGCCGGCGCCCTCGGGTACCTCGTCAAGAGCGAGGACGCCGACATGATCGTCGAGGCGATCCGCTCCGCCCAGCGCGGCGAGCAGTACGTCTCGGCTGAGCTCGACCTCGCCATCAACAGCGGCGACGTCGGCGGCGTCCCGAAGCTCAGCGCCCAGGAGCGTCGCGTGATGGCCCTGTACGGCGGTGGCGAGCCCGTCAAGAGCGTCGCCTACCAGCTCGGCATCTCCGAGGAGACCGCGAAGAGCTACCTGAAGCGCATCCGCGAGAAGTACCGCGTCGCCGGCTTCGACGTCGGCACGAAGGTCGCACTCCGGAAGCGTGCGATCACCGACGGCATCATCGTGCAGGACGGCAGTCCGCTGGGTCTGTAGCGCGCGTTGCGTTGCGCTTCGCTTCGCTTCGTGAGCACAAATGGTCGGGTTCCGTCACGGAACCCGACCATTGCTGCTCACCATGTGCAGTGGCCGCGCCACGAGACGGACGGGAGGCCCGTGGCGGCGGCGCCACGGGCCTCCCGTCCGGTGGGTGCGTGCGTGCACCCCGCGCGGTCAGTGGATCGGGACCGGTGCGGTGATCGGACCGGTGGACGGTGACGAGGAGCGGACCGCGGCACGACGGGTGCTCCGCCGCTCGACCGCGTAGCTGACCATCGTCACCAGGACGCCGAGCAGCGCCAGGCCGATGCCGAGCCAGCCCGGTGCGAGGAACCCGAAGCCGGCCGCGATGACGGCGCCGCCCAGGGCCGCACCGATCGAGTTGCCGATGTTGAACGCCGAGTGGTTCAGGGCCGCCGCGATCGTGCGCGCGTCGCCGGCGACGTCCATCAGGCGCGACTGCACCGCGGGCGGGATCGCCGACGAGGTGGCCCCGAGTAGGAACGCGCCGAGCAGCATGCCCCAGAGCCACTGCGCCGTCAGCACGGTGATGAGCAGGGCGCCGATGAGCGCGAACATCCCGACGTAGATCGTGCGCTTCACGCTGTGGTCGGCCAGGTGTCCGCCGAGCACCCCGCCGACGACCATGCCGATGCCCACGACGACGAGCACGATGGGCACGAACGACTCGGGCATCCCGGTGACGTTCTGCACGAGCGGCGAGATGTACGAGTAGACCGCGAAGAACCCGCCGAACCCGACGGCGCCGAGGCCCATCACGATCCACACCTGCGGGACGCGGAACGCCCGGAGCTCGCGACCGATCGTGGCGTGCTCGTCGCGGGCGTTCTTCGGCACGAAGGCCGCCACGGCCAGGAACGTCAGGGCGAACAGCGCGGCGACGACACCGTAGGCGACCCGCCATCCGGCCACCTGTCCGACCCAGGTGATCGCCGGGACGCCGACGACGTTCGCGACCGACAGACCGAGCAGCACCATGGCGATGCCCTTGCCGCGCTTGCCCGGGCCCATCATGTCGCCGGCGACGATCGACGCGATGCCGAAGTAGGCGCCGTGCGGCAGGCCGGCGACGAAGCGGGCGACGAGCACCAGACCGAACGAGGGCAGCAGCGCGCTCGCGATCGTCGCGACGACGAACCCGACGAGCAGCACGAGGATCAGGCCCTTGCGTGGGAACCGGGCGGACATCGCCGCGATGGTCGGCGCACCGACGACGACCCCGAGGGCGTAGGCGCTGACGAGCCAGCCGGCGTGCGCGATGCCGGCGTCGGGGTCGATGCCGTACTGCTGCGGCAGCAGCGCCTGCGCGATGTTCGGCAGCAGGCCCATCGCGACGAACTCGGTCGACCCGATGGCGAAGCCACCGAGGGCGAGCGAGATGAGCGCGGCGGTGCGACGCGCAGGCGTGAGCTGTGACATGGGGCCTGTTCTCGTGCGGGCGGAGCGGGACGACGGTGCAGCACCCCACCGGACGGGGCGGCCGTGAAGTCCTGGTCTGTCAAGTGTAGACCGCTCCAACGGACCAGCGAAAGCCCAGCGGCGCTCAGGCCCTCGGGCCACTGGCGCTACGCCGCCTGGCGCTCCGGCGTGCGGGTCCGTGCCGGGGTCTGCTCGGGCAGCTCGTCGCGGTGCACCCATCCGGTGCCGCACTCAGCGCAGGTCGCCCAGGCGTTGTCGCCCTGTTCGTCCGTGTCGATGACGACCGTTCGCAGGTCGCAGTCGGGGCACCAGCCGTCGTGCATCATCACGCGCTCCTCGTCGTCTCGCAGGCCACCGGATGTGGCTCGATGCAGACCATGAGACACCCGACCACCGACATCCGAGGGACCGCCCCGGCGTGTCGGGCGACGCGCTGCGGGCTACTCGCCGAGCGCGGCCTCGAGCCGTTCGAGCTTGCCGTCGATCTCGCCGGTGTGCCCGGGCCGGATGTCGGCCTTGAGCACGAGCGACACCCGTGTGCCGTAGGCGCCCACGGCCTCGGTCGCGCGCTTGACGACGTCCATGACCTCGTCCCACTCCCCCTCGATCTCGGTGAACATCGACGAGGTGCGGTTCGGCAGCCCGCTCTCGCGCACCACGCGCACGGCGGCCGCGACGGCGTCGTGCACGGACCCGTCGGACGTTGCAGCGGGACCACCGGACGGAGCGACGGAGAAGGCGACGATCATGCGTCCATCCTGCCCGCAGCCCGCCCCATCCGCACCAGCACGACCACGCTCCACACCAGGATCGCCACCTCGAGCACGTTCCGCACCGTGAGCACCACGAGGATCCACGGCTGCACGCCGAGCAACTGGTCGTAGTAGCCCGGGTAGATCACCTGCGTGAGCAGGGCCATCGGCAGCGCGAGCACGGCGATCGGCACGAACCGGCGCACACTCGGCGTCCCTGCGGCCAGCCCCCACACGATCGGCACGGCGAGCCACCCGATGTACTGCGGCGACCCCACCTTGTTCGTCGCGATGAGCGCCGCGACGAACAGGAGCGCGAGGACCGGCGCGAGCTCGGCCCGACGGGCGCCGCGGCGGGCGGCCCAGAGCGCGAGCACGACCCCGGCCACCACGACGACGGCCATCAGCGGCGTCGACACCGCGGCGGCGGCGGACGTGCCGGCACCGGACACCTCGAAGGTCAGGATCTCCTGGTCGTAGAACACCGCTGCACCCGGAACGCCGAAGGCTGCGGCCCACATGAACGGCGTCGCGAGCGGTGACTCGATCTGCAGCGCACGGCCGGTCTGCTCACCGACGAAGGACAGCAGGAACGGCGCACCGCCCCACAGCACGTCGACGAGCACGATCAGGGCGCTCAGCACCAGGGCTCCGGCGAGCACACCCCGGCGGTGTCCGCGTCGTAGGAGCAGCAGCACCGCGACGAGCGCCGCGGGCCACACCTTCGTCCAGGCGCCGGCGGTGAAGAGCGCGGCGGCGACGGCCGGCCTCGAGGCCACGAACGCCACGCCCACCAGCGCGAACACCGTCGCGACGGTGTCGATCCGACCGAGCGCGATCGGCCCGAGCGCGAGCAGGAACAGCAGCCACCACCAGACGACCCGCACGCCGTGCACACCGAAGCGGTCGGACGACCCCACACGCGCCCGGAACCGCCACAGGAACGCGCACGCCACGGCGTCGAGCAGCACCATCAGCAGCAGCCAGCCGGTGCCGATCGACGCGATCCCCCCGAGCGCCGCGGCGGCCATCGGCACGATCGCCAAGATCGGGTACACCCACGCGCCGTCGATGCCGACCCAGAAGTCCGCGGTCCGCCCGGTCTCGATCCAGCGACTGTAGGTGATGGTGACGTCGCCGAGCGGCAGGTTCGCCGACACGAGGGTCAGCCACCACAGGAACCCGTGCACGGCGACGAACGCCAGGACGAATCCGGCGAGTTCGAGCCACCGGGTCGAGGTCCTCTGCACCGGACGAGCGTAGCGGCCGGACCGGGGGCGATCGCTGCCACGATCTCAGGCTCTCCCGAGCATGACGTGTCACCGTTCAGCTCGTGACTTCCGACACCCCGCGCAAGCGCCGCAAGGCCGTCATCTGGATCTCCGTCATCGCCGCCGTCGTCGTCCTCGGCGTCGTGGGTGCGGTGGTCTTCACGAACGTCTACACGAGCACCGAGAACGCGAAGGCCTCGGCCGCGCCGTCCGTCGCCGCCACCCGCGAGGCCTCCACCCTCGACGAGACAGATCTGTCCGGCGAGTGGACGGTCGGCGGCGACTCCGAGGCCGGGTACCGCGTCCACGAGGTCCTGAACGGCTCCGACGTCACCGTCACCGGCCGCACCGACAGCGTCGCCGGCACCGCGACCGTCGACGGCACGAGCATCACCGCCGCGAAGATCACGGTGCAGGTCGCCGACATCACCACCGACTCCGACCAGCGCGACGCCTACTTCCGCGACTCCGCGATGGACGCCGCGGCCTTCCCGAAGGCCACCTTCGAACTCACCGCGCCGATCGCCGACGCGGTCCCGAGCGGCTCCGACACGACGACCGTGACGGCTCCGGGGAAGCTCACCCTGCACGGCGTCACGAAGGACGTCACCGCGAAGCTGCAGGTCGGCCTGAACGGCGACGGCGTCGACATCTCCGGTTCGGTCCCGATCACCTTCTCGGACTACAGCGTGCAGGCCCCGAGCCTGGGGTTCGTCAAGGTCGACGACGCCGGTTCGGTCGAGTTCCTCGTGCACGCGACCCCCGCGAGCTGACGTCCGCGACGCGCGTCACGCCCGTGACGTGATCGCCGACGGACGGGAGGCGCGGTGCCAGCTGGCACCGCGCCTCCCGTCCGTCGTCGTGTCCGGGGATGCACCCGCTGCCCGATGCGTGCGCATGTTGCGACCTTCCACCTGTCGAACCCGCGGTGTTCCGTCGCTGGATGCGCACGTACCCATTGCGTGCGCATCCTCCGACTGAACATGCGTCGATCACCTCGTGGATCGTCGGAAGGTGCACGCGCACCGACCGCTACCCGCGCGCGTCGCCGTCCACGACCAGGTCGCGCACGACGCCGGGCAGCTCGGCGACGAGCCTCGTCATCGGGAACGGCCCACCGCCGGACGCCCGCCGGGCCGCGAGCCCGTGCACCACCGCGGCCGACGCGGCCAGGTGCGCGAGGTCCGACGGCGTCAGCGACGACCCGGCCGCCTCGACGGAGCCCTGCCGCGCGGCGACGAGCGCCCCGAGCACGCCGCCCAGCACGTCCCCGGCCCCGGCCGCCGCGAGCCACGGCGTCGCCGACGACGCCACGAGCCGCACCGCCCCGTCCGGGGTGACCACGTGTGTCCGCTCCCCCTTGAGCAGCACGACGCTGCCGGTCTGCTCGGCCGCACGGAGCGCCGCGGCGGCCGGGTCCTGTTCGATCTCGGCGCGGTCGGCCCCCAGGAACGAAGCGAGCTCACCGGCGTGCGGGGTGAGCACGGCGAGCGGCCCGAGGTCGACGAGCGGGATCGCCCCGGCGTCGACGACGACCGGCACGCCGTCGTCGGACGCGTGCGAGAACCCCGATGCCGTCGTCTCGTCCAGGTCGCCGAGCGACGGTGCCGAGATCCCGCTGCCGACGAGCCAGGCCTGCACGCGGCCGACGCCGGACACGACCTCGGGGCGGCGGGTGAGCACGTGGTCGGTGGCACGTGCGGGTCCGACGTACCGGACCATGCCGACGCCGGTGTGCACGGCGGCGTCGACCCCGAGCACCGCGGCGCCCGGGTACTGGTCGGAGCCGGTCGCGACGCCGAGCACCCCGCGGCGGTACTTGGTGGACTCCCCCGTCGGCGCGGTGACCCACGCGGCGGCATCGGACGGTCGGACGGGCACGAAGTCGTTCACCGGCCCCACGTTACGGTGGAGCACATGAGCCTGTTCCTGCCTGGTCGCGTGGTGGTCTTCGACTACGGCGAGGTGATCAGCCGGACGCCGCACGCCTCGCGGGACGCCCTCGTGGCCGCCACCGGGGTCCCGGCGGACGAGCTGTTCCCGGTCTACCAGGAGCTCCGGCACGACCTGGACCGTGGGGACCTGTCCGTCGTGGCGTACTGGCGTGCCATCGCGGAGCGGACCGGACGGACCTGGAGCATCTCCGAGATCCACCGGTTCTGGGCGATCGACTTCACCGGGTGGTTCGAGGTCGAGCCGGAGACCCTCGAGATCGTCGAGGAGCTGCACGACGCCGGCACCCGTCTGGCCCTGCTCTCGAACGCGGGCTTCGACTTCGGTGACCCGTACCGCCGCTCCCCGATGGGCTCGTTGTTCGAGACCGTCGTGGTGAGCGCCGAGGAGCACGTCCTGAAGCCCGCGGCATCCATCTACCGCGACACCTGTGCGCGCTTGGGAATCGACCCGGGTCAGATGGTGTTCGTGGACAACAGGGCCGAGAACGCCACCGGTGCGGAAGCGATCGGGGCGGTCGGCCACCACTACACGTCGCCGGCGTCGCTGCGGTCGTTCCTGACGGGACTGGCCGAGGCGCCGGCACCCGTCCTCTGAGGAGCCCGCGTGACGCACGCCCTGTTCGACCCGATCACCATCCGTGACCTGACCGTCCGCAACCGCATCTGGGTCTCCCCGATGTGCCAGTACTCGGTGGACCAGCAGGACGGCGTGGCGACCCCGTGGCACCTCGTGCACCTGGGCGGGTTCGCCAAGGGCGGCGCCGGCGCGGTCGTGGTCGAGGCGACGGGCGTCGTGCCCGAGGGACGGATCACCCCGCAGGACCTCGGGCTGTGGAACGACCAGCAGCGCGACGCGTTCAAGCCGATCGTCGACTTCCTGCACGAGCAGGGCGCCGCGGCGGGCATCCAGCTGGCGCACGCCGGCCGCAAGGCGTCGACCTACCGCCCCTGGGACACCACGCACGGCACCGTCCCCGCCGACCAGGGCGGCTGGACCACGGTCGCTCCGTCGGCCGTGGCCTTCGACGGCTACGACGTCCCGCGCGAGCTCGCGGTCGAGGACGTCCGCGTCGTCGCCCTCGCCTTCGCGCAGTCCGCCCGGCGCGCGGTGGAGGCCGGGTTCGACCTGGTCGAGATCCACGCGGCCCACGGCTACCTGCTGCACCAGTTCCTCTCGCCGCTGAGCAACCAGCGCACCGACCAGTACGGCGGCTCGCTCGAGAACCGTGCGCGCGCGCTGCTCGAGGTCGTCGACGCCGTGCGCGCCGAGGTCGGCGAGGGCTTCCCGATCGTCGTCCGGTTCTCGGCCACCGACTGGGTCGACGGCGGGCTCACGCTCGACGAGACCACCGTCGTCGCCCGCTGGGCCGCGGAGCACGGTGCCGACCTGGCCGACGTGTCGACCGGCGGCAACGTCGCGAGCGCGCCGATCCCGGTCGGCCCCGGCTACCAGGTGCCGCACGCGGCGGCGATCAAGCGCGACGCCGGCATCCCGACGATCGCCGTGGGCATGATCTCCGAGGCGTTCCAGGCCGAGCAGATCGTCGCGACCGGCCTCGCCGACGTCGTGATGATCGGTCGTGAGATGCTCCGCGACCCGTCGTTCGCGCTCCGTGCCGCCGTCGAACTCCGCGTGCCGGTCGACTACGAGCCGCAGCAGTACCACCGCGCGCGGATCACGGCGTAGGCGCGGTCGGTTCTGTACGGATTCACGGCCCAGCGACCCCGCAGGCAGTACGATTGGCAGCACTGTGGACGATCCCCCGAATAGTTCTTCGCCTCACTCATCCGCCGCTCACTCGGTGAGCCGCACGTCACCCCTGTGCGCGAACGGGGGTGAATCATGAGTCCGATCGACATCGTCATGCTGATCGGCGGCATCCTGCTGACCCTCGGCACGGGTGTCTTCGTCGCGTCCGAGTTCGCGCTGGTCAACCTCGACCGCGCCGACGTCGAAGCGCGGCGCGACCGCGGTGAAGCCGGCCTCGCACCGGTCATCGGCGCGCTGAAGGTCACCTCGACGCACCTGTCCAGCGCGCAGCTCGGCATCACGCTGACCACGCTGCTGACCGGCTACCTGCTCGAACCCTCGATCGCGACGCTGCTCGAGGCGCCGTTCCTGGCGATGAACCTGCCGGAGGGCATCGTCGAGACCGTCGGCTCGATCGTGGCGCTCGTCATCGCGACCCTGCTGTCGATGATCCTCGGCGAGCTCGTGCCGAAGAACTTCGCGCTCGCGCTGCCCCTGCAGACCGCCCGGCTCGTGGTCCCGCTGCAGATCGCGTTCACGACGGTCTTCAAGCCCGCCGTCGCGCTGCTGAACGGCACCGCGAACGCCGTGCTCCGGTCGCTGGGCATCGAGCCGCAGGAGGAACTCTCCGGTGCCCGCAGCGCCGAGGAACTCACCTCGCTGCTGCGCCGCTCGGCCTCTGAAGGTTCCCTCGAACAGGACACCGCGACCCTCCTCGAGCGCACCATCTCGTTCTCCGAGCTGAGCGCCAGCGACGTGATGACCCCGCGCCCGAGGCTCTCCACCATCCGCGTGTCCGAGTCCGCCGAGGACGTCATCGCCCTCGCCCGCAAGACCGGCTTCAGCCGCTTCCCCGTCATCGAGGAGGACGCGGACGACGTCGTCGGCATCGTGCACGTCAAGCAGGCCGTCGCCGTGCCGCGCGAGAAGCGTCCGGAGGTCCCCGTCGGGGCGCTCATGACCGACGCCGAACGCGTGCCGGAGACCATGCCCGGTGACACCCTGCTCGCCGAGGTCCGCGGTCGCGGCTACCAGATGGTCATCGTCGTCGACGAGTACGGCGGCACCGCCGGGGTCGTCACGCTCGAGGACCTGATCGAGGAGATCGTCGGCGAGGTCTCCGACGAGCACGACCGCGCCCGCATCGACGTGGTCCGCTCCCGTGACTGGCTGACCTTCCCCGGTCTGCTGCGTCCCGACGAGCTCGAGGACCGCGCTGGCGTGAAGGTGCCCGAGGAGGGCCCGTACGAGACCGTCGGCGGGTTCGTCATGTCGACGCTGGGCCGTCTGCCCGTCGTCGGTGACGAAGTGCCGCTGGACGGCGGCGTCTTCCGCGTCGAGCGGCTGGACGGCCGTCGGATCGACCGCATCCGCTGGACCCCGACGCGCCCGTCGACCGACACGGCGGCGACCGCGATCATCATCCCGTCCACCGGGAGCACCCCGACCACCACGAAGGCCGCGACCACCACGACGAAGGGCAGCACCCGATGAGCTCCGATTCGGTGATGGGCGCAGCGGGATCTCCTGGCTGCAAGGAGGGACTGCGATGAGCTCCGACTGGTGGGGTATCTTCTGGCTCGTCGTCCTGTTGATGGGCAACGCGTACTTCGTCGCGGCGGAGTTCGCGGTCATCTCGGCTCGCCGCTCCCAGATCGAGCCCCGCGCCGAAGAGGGCTCGAAGGCCGCGCAGATGACGCTCTGGGCGATGGAGCACGCCACCCGCATGCTCGCGACCACCCAGCTCGGCATCACGGTCTGCTCGCTGCTCATCCTGAACGTGTCCGAGCCGGCGATCCACCACCTGCTCGAGGTCCCGCTGCACCTGACCGGCTGGAGCGCCGAGGTGATCGGCACCGTGGCCTTCGTGTTCACGCTGCTGCTCGTGTCGTTCCTGCACGTGGTGTTCGGCGAGATGGTGCCGAAGAACATCTCGTTCTCGATGCCGGACCGCGCCGCGCTGCTGCTGGTCCCGACGCTCTGGTACATCGGTCACGGCCTGCACTGGGTCATCGTCGGCCTGAACGAGGTCGCGAACGCCGTGCTGCGACTGTTCCGCGTCGAGCCCAAGGACGAAGCGGTGAGCGCGTTCACGGTGGAAGAGGTGCAGACCATCGTGGAGCAGTCCCGGCGGGAGGGCACCCTGACCGACGACGGCAAGCTCGCCCTGGCGTTCGAGTTCACCGAGAAGAAGGTCCGTGACGTCGCCGTGCCGATGGCCGAACTCGTCACGCTGCCCGACGACGCGACCCCGGGTGACGTCGAGCACGCCGTGGCACAGCGCGGGTTCTCCCGCTACGTGCTCGTCGGCGAGGACGGCTCCCCCACGGGCTACGTGCACGTGAAGGACGTCATCGACCTGCGTCCGGACGAGTTCGACGACCCGGTGCCGCCGAAGCGGATCCGCCAGCTCATCTCGCTGTACACCGAGATGGACCTCGAGGACGCGCTCGCGACCATGCGGGCCGCCGGGCGCCACGTGGCCCGCGCCTTCGACGCGGACGGCCGCACGATCGGCGTGCTGTTCCTCGAGGACATCCTCGAAGAACTGGTGGGCGAGGTCGAGGACGCGACCCGACGCCGGTAGACGCACCGAAGAGCGGACGGGAGGCGCGGTGCCAGCTGGCACCGCGCCTCCCGTCCGTCCGTGGTCGCGACCAGGGCGACGCGCGCCCCGTCCGCGCTACCAGCTGACGGGCAGGGGCTTGCCCTCCTCGTACCCGGCGGCGGACTGGATGCCGACCAGCGCGCGCTCGGAGAACTCGGCGAGGGACGACGCGCCTGCGTAGGTCGCGGAGCTGCGGACGCCGGTGGTGATCATGTCGAGCAGGTCCTCGACGCTCGGGCGCTCCGGGTCGAGGTAGATCGTCGACGACGAGATCCCCTCGGCGAAGAGCGCCTTGCGGGCACGCTCGTACGGGTCGAGCCGCTCGAACCGCTCACGCACGGCCTTGGCCGAGGCCATGCCCCAGCTCTCCTTGTAGGCCTTGCCGGCGTCGTCGCGGCGGAGCACGCCGGGCGCCTCGAGCGTGCCGGCGAACCACGAGCCGATCATGACGGCGGACGCCCCTGCTGCCAGGGCGAGCGCGACGTCGCGCGGGTAGCGCACCCCGCCGTCCGCCCAGACGTGGGCGCCGAGCGAGCGGGCTGCCGCGGCGGTCTCGAGCACGGCGGAGAACTGCGGACGACCGACGGCCGTCATCATGCGGGTGGTGCACATGGCACCCGGGCCGACGCCGACCTTGATGATGTCCGCTCCGGCCCCGACCAGGTGCGCGACGGCGTCGGCGGTGACGACGTTGCCGGCGACGAGCGGGATGCCGAGCTGCAGCGACGCGACCGTGCGGAGTGCGCGGAGCATGCCGTCCTGGTGGCCGTGCGCGGTGTCGAGGACCAGGACGTCCACGCCCGCGGCGGCCAGCGCCTTCGCCTTCGCGGCGACGTCGCCGTTGATGCCGAGCGCGGCGGCGACCCGGAGCCGGCCGGAGGCGTCGACGGCGGGCGTGTAGATGTCGGAGCGGATCGCGCTCGTCTGGCTCGTGGTGCCGACGACCCGGCCGTGCCGCACCACCGGCGCGAAGTCGACCTCGGCGGCCGAGAGCACGTCGTAGACGTGGCGGGGCGTACCGGCGTCCTCGGCGTCGATCGCGGTCGAGGCGCCGTGCAGCAGGTCACCGAGGACGGCGTCGGGGCCGGCGGTGCCGAGGCGGGACGCGGGCACACAGCCCAGGTACTCGCCGTCGGCGTCGCGGACGACCACACCACGGCCGGCCACGGGCAGGAGCTGCTCGAGGGCCTCGGCGACGGTGGTCTGAGCACCCATGTCGTAGGCGGTGTCGAAGTCGACCGGCTGGTCCTTGACCCAGCGGATCGCGGCGTCGAGGTCCTGCAGGTGCATGTCCTGCGGCAGCACGCCCAGACCACCGCGGCGGGCCAGGGTGGCGGCGAGCCGAGGGCCGGTGACGGAGTTCATGTTGGCGCTGACGATCGGGATCGTGGCGCCGCTGCCGTCGTTCGCGGCGAGGTCGACGTCGAAGCGGCTCGTCACGCCGGAGCGGCTCGGGACGAGGAAGACGTCGGAGTAGGTCAGGTCGTGCGTCGGCCGCGTCTCGTAGAACCTCATGCGCTCCACTGTACGGCTCCCGTCAGGGCCCCGACCGGGTGCTCGGGGGCTGCCGACTCGCGCCGCGGCTGACACGGAACGGACATGTCGGAGCGGCTAGGCTTGGCACCTGTGCGGCGCAGGGTTGCTCCGCACGACACACACGAGCATCTATCGACGGAGAGTGGGCGATCGGCTGTGTCGAGCCATCTGACCGGAACGGACGAGACCGCGGGCGAATTCGGGGCGAACGAGTGGCTCGTCGACGAGCTCTACGAGCAGTTCGTCGCGGACAAGGAGTCGGTCGACAAGTCCTGGTGGCCGGTCCTCGAGAGCTACCACCGCACGCAGGTCGGTGACGCTCCGGCTCCGGCGGGATCCCCCGCACCACAGGCGGCGGCCGGGCAGCAGGCGTCGGCGGCGCAGCAGGCCCCCGCTTCGCAGCAGCAGCAGTCCTCGACGCAGCAGCCGGCCACCGGGGACACCCTGGGCGAGGCGAAGTCGGGCACGATCCAGGCGAAGACCACCTCGCGCCAGCCGGCACCGCAGCCGATCCCGGCCGAGGCGAACGACGCGGCCGACGACCACGAGGAGACCCACGAAGACGTGGCGACCCCGCTCCGGGGCATGGCCAAGACGCTGGCGTCGAACATGGACGCCTCGCTGACGGTCCCGACCGCCACGAGCGTCCGGACCATCCCGGCGAAGCTGATGATCGACAACCGGATCGTCATCAACAATCACCTCCGACGCGCCCGCGGCGGCAAGATCTCCTTCACGCACCTGATCGGGTGGGCGATGGTGCAGGCGCTCAAGGACTTCCCGAGCCAGAACGTCTACTACGAGGATCGCGACGGCAAGCCGTTCGTCGTCGCCCCGGCACACGTGAACCTCGGCATCGCGATCGACGTCCCGAAGAAGGACGGCACCCGCTCGCTCCTGGTGCCGAGCATCAAGCGCGCGGAGACCCTGACGTTCGGCCAGTTCCTCTCCGCCTACGAGGACCTCGTCAAGCGCGCCCGCGACAACAAGCTCACCCCGGCGGACTTCCAGGGCACGACGATCTCGCTCACCAACCCGGGCGGCATCGGCACCGTGCACTCGGTCCCGCGCCTGACGAAGGGGCAGGGCTCGATCATCGGTGCCGGCGCCCTCGAGTACCCCGCGCAGTTCCAGGGCTCGGCGTCGAAGACCCTGGTCGAGCTCGGCATCGGCAAGACCATCACCCTGACGAGCACCTACGACCACCGCGTCATCCAGGGCGCCGGTTCGGGCGAGTACCTCAAGCACGTGCACGAGCGCCTGATCGGCGAGCACGGCTTCTACGACGGCATCTTCGCCGCGCTCCGGATCCCCTACAAGCCGATCCAGTGGGCGAACGACATCAACGTCGACCTGGCGCACCGGGTGAACAAGACCGCCCGCGTGCAGGAGCTCATCAACAGCTTCCGCGTCCGTGGGCACCTGATGGCCGACATCGACCCGCTCGAGTACCGCCAGCGCACGCACCCGGACCTCGAGATCGAGAGCCACGGGCTGACCTTCTGGGACCTCGACCGCGAGTTCGTCACCGGCGGGCTCGCCGGCACCACCTCGGCACCGCTGCGCGACGTCCTCGGGATCCTGCGCGACGCCTACTGCCGCACGGTCGGCATCGAGTACATGCACATCCAGGACCCGGAACAGCGTCGCTGGGTGCAGGAGCGCATCGAGGTGCCGTACTCGAAGCCCTCGAAGGAGGAGCAGCTCCGCGTCCTCGGCAAGCTCAACGAGGCCGAGGCGTTCGAGACCTTCCTGCAGACCAAGTACGTCGGCCAGAAGCGCTTCTCGCTCGAGGGCGGCGAGTCCACCATCGCCTTCCTCGACACCCTGATCCAGCACGCCGCCGGAGCCGGGCTGGCCGAGGTCGCGATCGGCATGGCCCACCGCGGCCGCCTGAACGTGCTGACGAACATCGCCGGCAAGACCTACGGGCAGATCTTCCGTGAGTTCGAGGGGTCCTCCTTGCCGGGCACGGTGTCCGGTCAGGGCTCCGGCGACGTGAAGTACCACGTCGGCACCGAGGGCGTGTTCCGCACGTCCGACGGCTCGAGCATCCCGGTGACGATCGCCGCGAACCCCTCCCACCTCGAAGCCGTCGACGGCGTGCTCGAGGGCATCGTCCGAGCCAAGCAGGACCGCGAGGCCCCCGGCAGCTTCGGTGTGCTCCCCGTGCTCGTGCACGGCGACGCGGCGATGGCCGGCCAGGGTGTGGTCGTCGAGACGCTGCAGATGTCGCAGCTCCGCGGCTACCGCACCGGCGGCACGGTCCACCTCGTCATCAACAACCAGGTCGGGTTCACCACCCCGCCCGAGTCGGCGCGCAGCTCGGTGTACTCCACCGACGTCGCGAAGACGATCCAGGCGCCGATCTTCCACGTGAACGGTGACGACCCCGAGGCCGTCGCGCGCGTCGCAGAACTCGCCTTCGCGTACCGCGAGGAGTTCCACCGCGACGTCGTGATCGACCTGATCTGCTACCGCCGTCGCGGGCACAACGAGGGCGACGACCCCTCGATGACGCAGCCGCTGATGTACAACCTCATCGAGGCGAAGCGCTCCGTCCGCACGCTGTACACCGAGGCCCTCGTCGGCCGCGGTGACATCACGCAAGAGGAGTACGACGAGGCGCACCGCGACTTCCAGGACCGACTGGAACGCGCCTTCGCCGAGACGCACGAGGCACAGACCGGCACCATCCCGGTGATCGACGTCGACGACGACGGTGCGGTGCAGGGTCTCGAACGCCCGGCCGCGCAGCGCGACGACGCCGAGGTCGAGGTGCACGAGACCGCCGTGTCCGAGGAGCTCGTCCGGGCGATCGGTGACGCGCACAGCAACCCGCCCGCCGGGTTCTCCATCCACCCGAAGCTGCAGCAGCTGCTCACCAAGCGCACCGAGATGACCCGCAACGGCGGCATCGACTGGGCGATGGCGGAGCTCATGGCGATCGGGTCGATCCTGGTCGAGGGCAAGCCCGTCCGCCTCGCCGGACAGGACGCCCGCCGCGGCACCTTCGTCCAGCGCCAGTCGGTGTTCCACGACCGGGTGAACGGCCAGGAATGGCTGCCGCTGTCGAACCTCACCGAGGACCAGGCACGGTTCTACGTGTACGACTCGCTGCTGAGCGAGTACGCGGCGATGGCCTTCGAGTACGGCTACTCGGTGGAGCGCCCGGAGTCGCTCGTGCTCTGGGAGGCGCAGTTCGGCGACTTCGCCAACGGTGCCCAGATCGTCATCGACGAGTTCATCTCGTCCGCCGAGCAGAAGTGGGGGCAGCGCTCCGGCCTCGTCCTGCTGCTGCCGCACGGGTACGAGGGTCAGGGGCCGGACCACTCGTCGGCGCGCATCGAGCGCTACCTGCAGCTGTGCGCCGAGGACAACATGATCGTCGCGCGCCCGTCGACCCCGGCCTCGTACTTCCACCTGCTCCGCCGGCAGGCCTGGGCCCGTCCCCAGAAGCCGCTCATCGTGTTCTCCCCGAAGGCGATGCTCCGGCTCCGCCAGGCGACGAGTGCGGTCGAGGACTTCACGACCGGGACGTTCGAGCCCGTGCTGGACGACGCGCGGATCACCGACAAGCGCGCCGTCCGTCGCGTGGTGCTGCACTCCGGCAAGGTGCACCACGACCTGCGTGCCGAGGTCGACAAGCGCGGCGTCACCGACGTCGCACTCGTCCGGCTCGAGCAGCTCGCCCCGCTCCCCCTCGACCGCATCCTCGAGGTCCTGGCGGGCTACCCGGACGCCGACGTCGTGTGGGCGCAGGAGGAGCCGGAGAACCAGGGCGCCTGGCCGTTCGTCTGCATGAACCTGTCGCCGCACCTGGGTGGCCGACCGTTGTCCGTGGCGGCCCGCTCGGCGAGTGCCGCACCGGCCACCGGTTCCTCGAAGCGCTCCGCGCAAGAGGCCACCGACGTCATCGACACGGCGCTGCGCGCGTCGGCCTGACCACGAGGAAGCGCCCCGTGCGGGAGTCCGACGGACTCCGGCACGGGGCGCTTCGACGTTGGCGGGGAAGGCGGCGGCGCTACGCGATCTTCGTGTAGCGCACCCCGGCGTCGTGGTACCCGCGCTTCTGGTAGAAGCGGTGCGCGCTGTCCGTCGCGGCCGCACTGACGGCACTGAGGCGACGCGCGCCCTGCTCGACCGCCCATGCTTCGAACGTGCCGATGAGCGCGGAACCGGTGCCGTGCCTCCTGGCCGTGTCGTCGACGACCAGCAGCAGCAGCTGCGCCGTCGGCTCGTCGCTGGCGTACGCCCACGTGACCTGTGCGCCGGCGACGGCGACGACCCGTCCATCGTCCCCCCGGACCACCCAGGTGCGGTGCCCGGCTTCGGGGGTGAGCCGGTCGAGGCGGTCGCGCATCGACGCGTCGTCGACGTCGTGACCGAGCAGGCGGACGAGGGCGGCGACGTCGGCGACGTCCGTGTCGGACCAGGTGGTGGTCGACTCGACGGAGAGGGTCATGTCGGCCAACCTACCCGGGCCGTCGGTCGTGTTGCGACGGGCTCCCACTGCGCCCTCGTGTCCACACGTCGTCGCGCGCTACGGCGAGCAGCCGAGCCGTCCAGGTCCGGGCTGACGAGCCCGCACCCCTGCAGCGTCAGTGCGTCGCCTGCTCCACCCGGATGCGCGCGAGGATCTCGCTGCGCAGCTGGTCGGGAGCGGTCTCCTTGCAGGCACGGCGCACGGTCTCCATGAGCACGACGCCGACGCGGTGCTCGGTCTGGCAGTCCTCGCACCCGTCCATGTGCTCGCGGATGTCCGCGGCGTCCTCGTGGCGGAGCTCGTCGTGCAGGAACTCCTCGAGCTCGGCCTTCGCCTTCGAGCAGTCGCAGCCGCTCATCGTGCGTCCTTCCGTCCGGTGCGGCCCGTGGCCGCGGTTGCCTTCGTCGTCTGTGCCGCGCCTCGTCCCCGTCCACGCATCGTCGCCGTCGACGCTGCGTCCGGGACGATGCCGGTCTCACGGGCGTGGTCCGCCAGGAGCCCACGGAGGAGCCGGCGGCCACGGTGGAGGCGGCTCATGACCGTCCCCACGGGGGTCTTCATGATGTCGGCGATCTCCTGGTACGAGAAGCCTTCGACATCGGCGAAGTACACGGCCATCCGGAAGTCCTCCGGGATGGCCTGCAGGGCGTCCTTCACGACGGAGGACGGCAGGTGGTCGATCGCGTCGGCCTCGGCGGACCGGGCGGAGATCGACTGGGTCACGCTCTCCGCGCCGCCGAGCTGCCAGTCCTCGAGCTCGTCGATGGTGCCCTGGTACGGGTTCCGCTGGTTCTTGCGGTACGTGTTGATGAACGTGTTCGTGAGGATCCGGTACAGCCAGGCCTTCAGGTTCGTGCCCTGCTTGAACTGGCGGAACGCGGCGAAGGCCTTGACGAACGTCTCCTGCACCAGGTCCGACGCGTCGGCCGGGTTGCGGGTCATCCGCATGGCCGCACCGTAGAGCTGGTCCATGAAGGGCAGCGCCTGGTCCTCGAACAGGGACCGCAGCTCCCCCTCGGAGACGGTCTTCGCGTCCACCGGCTCGTCTGCGGCGTCGTCGAGGGCTTCGTGTTCCTCTTCGACTGCGTCGAGCTGCACCTCGGTCTCGTCGACCAGGTGGTGCGGAGCTGCCTGCGGTTCGTCGGTCGTCATCGCCGCCAAGTCTAGGCCGAGCGTGCCGAGCGTCGTCCGCACCGCGGTCAGCACGGTCGCCGTGCCGGTCCGCTCTCGTGCGAGTGTTGCTGTCGCCACTGATCCTCCCGGTGCGTTCAGTACCCTGGTGAACCGATGGCAGACACGACGCATTCCCACAGCGGGGCCCAGCCCGCCGACCCCTGGATCGCCCCGGTCGCAGGGGGTCCGCTCCGCGGCGACGTCGCGCTGCCCGGGTCGAAGTCGCTGACGAACCGAGAGCTCGTGCTCGCGGCCCTCGCGGACGGCCCCTCGACGATCAGGCTCCCGCTGCACTCCCGTGACTCGGCGCTGATGATCGCGGGCCTCCGGGCGCTCGGCGTCGGCATCGAAGCGCTCGAGCCGGCGGCCGGCATCGCCCCGAACCCGTACGGCCCGGACCTCAGGATCACGCCCGCCCCGATGCACGGCGCCGTCCGCCTGGACTGCGGACTGGCCGGCACGGTGATGCGCTTCCTGCCGCCGCTCGCCGCCCTGGCCATCGGGCCCGTCACGGTCGACGGCGACCCCTACGCCCGCAAGCGGCCGATGCACGCCATCGTGCAGGGACTCGTGGACCTCGGTGTCGACGTCACGGACGACGGCGGCGGTTCGATGCCGTTCTCGTTCACCGGCACCGGCTCGGTCCGCGGCGGCGCCCTGACGATCGACGCGTCGGCGTCCTCGCAGTTCGTCTCCGGGCTGCTGCTGTCGGCCCCCCGCTTCGACGAGGGCCTGCACCTCACCCACGTGGGCGAACGCCTGCCGAGCATGCCGCACATCGAGATGACCGTCGCGGCACTCCGTGCCCGCGGCGTCCGCGTCGAGGAGCCGGCGGTCGGCGAGTGGCTCGTGCACCCCGGCCCGATCGGCGCGCGTGACGTCACGATCGAACCCGACCTGTCGAACGCCGCGCCGTTCGCGGTCGCCGCGCTCGTCGCCGGCGGCACCGTCCGCATCCGCACCTGGCCCAGCGAGACGACGCAGGTCGGCGCCGACCTCGAGACGCTCCTGCCCCTGTGGGGGGCGAGCGTGGCCCGTGACGGTGACGACCTGGTCGTCGACGGCGGCGTCGGGATCCGGGGTGGGGCCTCCTTGCCGGGTCTCGAACTCGACCTGAGCCGCGGCGGCGAACTCGCACCGGCGCTCGTCGCGCTGGCCGCGCTGGCGGACGGACCGAGCGAGATCACCGGGATCGGGCACCTGCGCGGGCACGAGACCGACCGCCTGGCCGCGCTGGCGGCGGACCTCAACCGGTCTGGAGGCGCGGTGCACGAACTCGACGACGGCCTGCGGATCGAGCCGGCGCCGCTCCACGGCAGCGCCTGGGGCGCGTACGACGACCACCGGATGGCGACCGCGGGGGCGATCGTGGGCCTCGTCGTCGACGGCGTCGCCGTCGACGACATCGGGTCGACCGCGAAGACGCTGCCGCAGTTCCCGGAGCTGTGGGCGGCGCTCGTGGCGTCCTCGGTGGCCGCTGCACCGGTGAGCGGGGACTGACGCATGAGCTGGTGGGACGACGTCGACGGCGACGACTCCGACGCGGACGAGCCGTACGGGCAGTACGACGAGTCGAGCGTGCGGGTGCGCCCGAACCCGAAGGGCAACCGACCGCGCACGAAGACCCGTCCGACGTACGACGACGCCCCGGTCGGCTGGGTGACGAACGTCGACCGCGGGCGCTTCGGCGTGCTGCTCGACGACCACGTCATCACCGCGACGAAGGCCCGCGAGCTCGGCAAGAAGTCCGTCGTCACGGGCGACCACGTGTCGCTCGTCGGGGACGTCTCCGGCGACCCGGGCTCGCTGGCACGCATCGTGAAGGTCGCCGAGCGCACCACCCTGCTGCGGCGGAGTGCCGACGACTCCGACGAGGTCGAGCGCGTCATCGTGGCGAACGCCGATCAGATGCTCATCGTGGTGGCCGCCGCCGACCCCGAGCCGCGCACCCGCCTGATCGACCGGTACCTGGTGGCCGCGTTCGACGCCGGGCTCGACCCGATCCTCTGCATCACGAAGACCGACCTCGCCGACCCGGCCCCGTTCCTGGCGCACTTCGCGTGCCTGGACCTTCGGATCGTGACGAGCCGATCGGACGACGTCCCGTTCGAGGCGCTGCACGAGCTCCTCGACGACAAGGTGACCGTGACCGTCGGGCACTCCGGTGTGGGCAAGTCGACCCTGGTGAACGCCCTGACCGGGTCGACGCGCGCGATCGGCGTCGTGAACTCCGTGACCGGCCGAGGGCGGCACACGTCGTCGTCGTCGATCGCGCTGCGGGTCCGTGACGGCGGGTGGATCATCGACACGCCGGGTGTGCGGTCGTTCGGCCTGGGGCACGTCGACCCCGCGAACGTCTTCCGGGCGTTCGCGTCGCACGCCGTGCCGGTGCTGCCCGCGCGGGACGGCATCCCGCTGGCGCAGGCGCACGACTGGGAGATCGTCGACCGCGTGCAGGACGGGGAGCTCGGGCCGACCGGCGTCGAGCGGCTCGACTCGTTCCGGGCACTGCTCACCGGGATGGGCGCGTCCGACCCCGGTTCCGAGTAGCCCGCCGGGCGATGTCGGCCGGGCGGTCGGTGCTGATCGGCGCTGGTCGGCCGGCTGGTCACGACACCCCGCGGTGTGTGCGTCGAGGGGTCACGAACTGTCGGCTGACGCGGCGGCACCCGACAGTTCGTGACCATTCGGGCATCGGCGCGCGGTGCCTCGTGCGTCATGACCACTCCGGACGCCCCCCTCGCACCGTGCGAGGGGCGTACGAATGGTGCGAGGTTGTGCACTCCGTGCGGGCTCGCGCGCCTCGCACCGAGTGGGCAACCGCGCACCGGACGACGCCTCGGCACCGGGACGGCGTCGACAAGCGCGCATCGGGGTTGTACTGTTGCGGTCGTGTCTGAAGTTGCAAAGTACAACTTTGCGCCGACCCCCGCGGTCGACGCCCCGTCCCCGAGCACGACGACGACGTCGCACGCGCACCACTCCCCCACCCACAAGTCCGCACGAGCCCCGAAGCCGCAGCGGTCCGACAGCGTCCTGCGCCCCGCCGGGCTCGGTCGCGTGCTGCTGACGTTCGCCTCGCACATCCTCGTGCCGCTGTTCCTGGCCGCAGGCATGGGCCTGGCCTACCTCGGTGCCTTCCACGCCCCGGCACCGCGGGAACTGCCCGTCGGCATCGTCGGCCAGGGCGCGGCCACCCAGGTGTTCGCCCAGACCGTGACCGACCAGTCGAACGGCGCCCTCGTGGCCCACGTCGTGGCCTCGACGAAGGCGGCCGAGCAGCAGGTGCGCGACCGCGACCTCGCCGCCGTGTACGCGCCGACTGCGACGGGTGCCACGCTCTACGTCTCGACCGCCGCGTCGGAGACCACCGCGAGCGCAGCGCAGAAGGTGTTCCTGCCGATCGCCTACGACCAACACGTGCCGTTCCGGGTCGTCGACGTCGTGCCGACGGGCGACCAGGACACCACCGGCCAGGGGCTGTTCTTCCTGCTCGTGGCGCTGAGCGTCGGTGGGTACGCGTCCGCGATCGCCGTGGCCTCGGTCGCGACGAAGCTCCGTGCCGTGTGGACCGCGGTCATCGGGCTCGCCTCCGCGGGGGTCGTCGCCGGCATCGGCGTGATCGTCGCCGGACCGATCTACGGCGTCATCACCACCCACCACTGGCAGGTGTTCCTGTTCGCCTGGCTCTACGACGCGATCATCGTCGCGCTCGGCGTCGGGCTCCACCCCGTGCTCGGACGGTGGACCACCCCGATCCTCACGATGCTGTTCGTGATGCTGAACTTCACGTCGTCCGGCGGGATCTTCCAACCAGCGTTCCAGCCCGGGTTCTTCGCCGCCCTGCACACCTTCTGGAGCGGTGCCGCGTGGCTGCAGGCCGCACAGGACCTGCAGTACTTCCCGGACGCCTCGCTCGGCCGGTCGTCGCTCGTGCTCGCCCTCTGGCTGGCCGCCGCGCTCCTGCTCTGCGTCGTCGTGCACGGACTCGTCGCCCGCCGGACCCGCATCGCCCGTGAGCGCGAGGTCACCCGGCTCGAGGAAGAAGAGGTCGTCGCCGCGTAGCGACGGTAGGTTGGGCGACGTGGACCTCAGCGCCGACCTGGACTTCGCCCGCTCCCTCGCCGACACCGCCGACACGATCAGCCTCGAGCGCTTCCGTGCCGCCGACCTGCACGTGACGAAGAAGGCCGACAGCACGCACGTCACCGACGCCGACCAGGCCGTCGAACGGGCCCTGCGCGAGCGACTGGCCGCCGAGCGACCGGACGACGCGTTCCTCGGCGAGGAGACGACGGCGGACACCGGTGCCGAAGCCGTCAGCGAAGGGCACCGGCAGTGGGTGGTCGACCCGATCGACGGCACCGCCAACTACCTGCGCGGCGTGCCGGTGTGGGCGACCCTCATCGCGCTCGCGGTCGACGGCCGCCCGGTGCTCGGCGTCGTGAGCGCGCCCGCCCTCGGCAAGCGCTGGTGGGCGGCCGAGGGCTCCGGCGCGTTCTCGCTGGACGGACCGCTCCGGGTCTCCGGGGTGGCCGAGCTCGGGGACGCGAGCCTGAGCTACAACAGCATCCAGCAGTGGGACGACGACGACCGCCTCGAGCCACTCGTCGACCTGTCGCGCCGGGTCTGGCGCACCCGGGCCTACGGCGACATGTGGTCCTACATGATGGTGGCCGAGGGCGTCCTCGACGTCGCCGGTGAACCGGACCTGAAGCCGTGGGACATCGCAGCCCTCGTCCCCATCGTCGAAGAGGCCGGCGGCCGCTTCACCTCGCTCGACGGCGATCCCGGGCCGTGGCACGGCAGCGCGCTCGCCTCGAACGGCCTGGTGCACGATGCCGTCGTCGAGGTCATCCGTCGCGACTCCTAGGCCCGGTCGGCGGGCCGGTCAGCCGCGCTCGGCGGACCCCGGCGCGCCGGTCCGGTCGGCGGACTCAGCAGCGGCGTCCGAGCCCTCGGACTCCCCGCCCGACCGCCGCGCCGCGCGACGACGCGCCACCAGGTCCGCGCCGGCCAGCGCGAGCGCGAGCGCCATCAGCGACACCGTGAACGTCGTGCCGCTGCGGAAGGCGTCGTGGTAGGCGTCGAGACGCCCGCCCGACCCGCCCGAACCCGACCCCGCCGCCTCGCTCCGCACGATCCCGTAGAAGATGCTGGTCGCCACCGCGGTACCGATCGCCGTGCCGACCCGCTGGCCGAGCTGCTGCATCGACCCCGCCACCCCGGACTGCTCGACGGGGATCTCGGCCAGGGTCAGGGTCTGGTTCGGCGACACCACGAACCCGCCACCGAGTCCGCCGACCAGGAACGCGCCCGCCATCGCCCACGGTGTGACCTCCGGAGGGGTGGCGACGGCGGCGACCATGAGCAGCAGGAAGCCGACGACGACCATCCCGAGCCCGGCGACGACCAGCGCCCGCCCGACCCGGTCGACGATCCGTCCGCCGATGTACGAGCCCACCGCACTCGTCGCGGCGAAGGGGATGCTCACCATGCCGGCGAACAGCGGTGAGAGCCCGAGGCCCTCCTGCAGGTACAGCGTGACCATGAGGAACGACGCCGGCAGCGCGGCGAAGTAGACGGCCACGATCGACAGGCCGTTGCGGTACGACGACAGCCGGAACAGCTCGAAGTGCACCACGGGCGACTTGCCCTGCCGCTTGAACCGCTGCTCCCAGAGCACGAACAGCACGAGGAACACCGCGAAGCCGACGAGCCAGAACCAGCGGGTCGCGGAACCACCACCACCGCTGGTCAGCACGAACGGCAGCATCAGGGTGACGATGGCGGCTCCGAGCAGCAGGATGCCGACGACGTCCAGTTCGCGGTCCTGCGCCTTCCCCTGGGCGCCCTTCGGCAGCAGGCGGACGGCGAAGAGCAGTGCGGCGATCCCGAGGGGCACGTTCATCCAGAACAGCAGCCGCCAGCCGGACTCCTCGCCGCCGATCGCGATGAGGCCACCGCCGATGGTCGGCCCGAGGGCGGTCGAGATGCCGATCATCGCCCCGAAGAGCCCGAACGCGCGGCCACGCTCCGGCCCGCGGAACAGCTGCTGCACGAGTCCGATGACCTGGGGCATCTGGATCCCGGCGGCGAAGCCCTGCAGGATCCGGGTGACGATCAGGACTTCGATGTTCGGTGCGACGGCGCACAGCAGGCTCGATCCGGTGAACGCGCTGAGCCCCACGATGAACATGACGCGCCGGCTCTGCAAGTCCCCGAGCCGACCCGCGGGCACGAGGGCGAGGCCGAACGCCAGCGCGTACCCCGCGACGATGAGCTGGAGCGACGAGCTGGTGGCCCCGAGGGACTGCTCGATCGAGGGCAGCCCGACGTTCACCTTGGACAGGTCGAGGATCGTCAGGGCCGCCACCGCCACACACACGCCGAAGGCCCGCCACCGGGTGCGGTCATCGAGGCGGGCGTCGGTCGGTTCGGCGTTGGACATCCCGTCCTGGCTACACCTGCGACGACGAACGAGGTCCGGACAGCCCTGTACCCCGGTTGCGTCCGGAGGACCCGGATCGGGGTCAGGAGGGCCGGTGCCACTCCCCCATCGTGGCCCCCCGTACTGGGGGCACCGTTCTGGACATCTGCTCGCGGGAGTCCGCCGCGTGGACCGGTACCTGAGTTATCGTGCTCCAGACGGCAGGTCACGTGATGCGCTCGGATTCCCTAGATCCGGACGGCGGAACAGACCGGTCGTGTTCGTCCGAAGACCCTAACCCGAGGGGTGATACAGACGATGACATCATCGTTCCCGAGCGGAACCGAGTGCACCCACACTCGTCGACCGCATCCAATCCACGACAGTTCCGGCGCGCGCTCAGTCGCCGCCGCTCGTCCGCACTCCGCCACGGTCACCCGCCGTGCAGCAGTCCGGTCCGCCGCAGTGCGCCCCGTCGCCGCGACCCCCGTGTTCGCCGACGCCCTCCTCGCAGCATCCGCCTCCGGACCCGGAGGCCGGTGAGTCATGGCACTCACCGGTCGACGTCTCGAGGTCGACCGGATCGCGACCCTCGCAGTGCTCCCACGGGAGTCCGCGATGGTCGTGGTCGGCGACCCTGGTTCCGGACGCAGCAGCGTCCTCGACGCGGTCTCGAACCGCGTTTCCCTCCCCGTCGTCCGGGTCGGTGTCAACGGGAGTGAATCCCGTTGGCCACTGGCCGGGGTGACCTCCCTGTTCACCGCGCTCGACGACCCTCGAGCGACCGCACACATCGCCCACCTGCTGCAAGCCGGCGGGACCGCGGCCGCTGTGACGGCCGGGCTGGCGGCGGCGCACGACTTCCTCGACGCCGTGCACGCTCTGACCCTCCCGCCGACGCTCGTCCTCATCGACGACCTCGACCGGATGGACGCGGAGAGCCAGGAACTCATCGCGTTCCTCGCCGGACGGCTCGCGGGCACCGCCTTGCGCGTCGTGGCGACGGTCCGCTCGGTGCCGTCGGACGGTCCGCTCGCGGCCCTGCCGACCCTGCGCATCGAACCGCTCGCCGCGGACGAGGCCCTGGTCCTCGCCCGGGACATGGCACCGGCCGAGGCGAACGACGGCGTCCTCGCCGTCCTCGCCGCGGAGACCGGTGGCAACCCCGGCGCGCTCCGCGAACAGCTCGCGGTGCTCACCCGGGAGCAGCTCACCGGCGCGGAGCCGATCGTGCTCCCGCTCCGACCCACTCCGACGACCGAGGCCATCGCGGCACTCGCGCTCGGGCCCGCCGCGGGACGCGATCTGGACGTCCTCGCGAAGCTCGCCCTGGTGCCCGTCGCGAAGACCACGGCGTGGGACCGGGACGAGCTGGACGACCTGGTCGGGGCCGGTCTCGCGACCGTCCGCGGGCAGAGCGTCACCGTCCGGCACCCACTCGTCCGTTCCGCGCTCTACTGGCGGATGCCCGCCCGTGACCGTCGTGCGGCACACGCCGAGCTCGCCGCGGCGAGCGCGGAGACCGACCCGCGAGACAGGGAGAGCACACGTCCTAAATCCCGGCCCATTACTTCATCTCGTATGCCCTCTTCTCTTTGAAAAACTATGAACTCCATGCACGGCGTGGACTGCTCTATGGGTATATCAAGCCTTATTCAAGATGATGTAGCTAAACATGCTAC